>NZ_JBYSXG010000007.1:0-112931 GCF_058782005.1 Sphingomonas sp. FW306-1B-B10E | reverse complement strand
TGAACCAAGGTGGAATGCCCTGAAGCCCAGCCAGCATCTCAAGGAGCCGCTCTGCACAAAATCTATTACGTATGGAACGTGAAAGACATGTAAGAGCAGCTTAGCTTTTACCGATTCACCTGACCCTTGAGGAGCCAGAAACCGGAGCCGCCGCCCACATGTCCCTTCATCAAATCACTATGTCAAAGAGCCAGGAACCCTCCGCTAAGAGCATTCCCTCACACTAAAAGGCGCGCGGCGAATTGCAGAGCAATCCGCCTTGAACCGAAGAGTGTGATTTCCGCGTCGGTCGTGAACCACCGCGAAGGCCGGAGAAGCGAGCGCTTCGTGCCGGGAGCGCTCATCTATGAGGGGCGGCTCGAACCGTCAACCCACTGAATCGAAAAAAGTGAGAAAAATCGACGGGACCGCGGAACAAACGCATCGGGAACTCTGTCAGCCGCCTGCGCACGATGTGCCGACACCGTCTGAATGGCCCGGCGGAACGCCCTGCCGGGGTGCTCGTTTGGCGTGCTCCCCAACAAAGGCGCTTTATGTCGGCTTCCGGCGATTCCATCTCAAGAGCCCTTGCCCCCGCCAAGGCGCCTCCGGCGATGGCCGTCGGGGAAGTCGCGGCATTGCTTGCCGATCACCTCGAGACGGGCGACGTGCTGTTCGCCGCCGCCGACGAAGCGCGCGCCATCGCCACATGGCGCGCGTTGGCGGGGATGGCGCCGGCAGCGGAAGTCGTCTTCTGCCCCGGCAGCGACGCACTGCCCGGCGACGCCGCCCCCGCATCTCCCGCCAATGTCGGAGAGCGCGTGGCCGCGCTGCGGCACATCCGCCTCGCCCAGGCGCGGCGCGACCGCCCGAACATCGCCTGCGTCACCACGGGGGAAGCATTGGCCCGCGCCTATCCCGAGCCTGCGACCTTCGAAGCCTCGCCGCCCCGCGTCGCGCCCGGCGCGCGAATCGCGCTCGCCGCCCTGTACGACCAACTGGTCGAGATGGGCTATGTCCCCGACGAGCGCGTCGACGAGCCCGGCGAAGTGGCGCTGCGCGGACAGGTGCTCGACGTCTACCCGGCAGACGCCGAGCGGCCGATTCGCATCGAGACGGACGGCGACACGCTGACCTCGGTGCGAAGCTATGATCCGGCGAGCCAGCGCACCACCGGCGAACTCGAGGTACAGGAGCTCGGCCGCGTCGCCGAGCCCGGCTTCACCGGTACCGGCGTGACGCTGGCCGATCACTTGCCCGGCGCCGCGCTCGCCATCGAACCGGCGGCGGAGGAGCGGCGCAAGCGTTTCCTGGCGCTCGCCGCCGACGCCGAGCGCCGCCGTCCGACTCGGGCGGTGCGCATGATTGCGAGCGACAGGATGTGGTCCGCGGCGGTGAAAGGCCGCGCGACGCTGCAGCTTGCGAGCGTGGGCGAGGCGCCGCCGCGCTTCATCGAAGGGAAGGCGCCGCTTCGCACCTTCGCCAGGCGCGCCCGTGCGGCCATGGACGACGGCGCACGGGTCGTGCTGCTCGGCAGCCCGCGTGACGTACGGTTCCTGCGCAGCCGAATCGCACACGCAGTGAAGCACGACGTCGAGCAAATCGCGTGCTGGGCCGATCTTCGCCGCGCGGCATCGGGCAGCCTGCTCGCGCTCGAAGCGCCGGTGGATCGGGGCTTCGCTTATCCGGGCGTCCTTGCGGTCGCGGCGGCGGATCTGCTCGGCAGCCGCGCCGCGCGCGCCGACGCGCAGACCGATACGGCCGATGTCGGCCTGTTCGGCTTCGGCGAGGTTCGAGTCGGCGACGTCGTCGTGCACGAGGATCACGGGATAGGCGTCGTCGCCGGGTTGGAGCGCATGCCTGCGGAAGACGAGGTCGCGCCCGGCGACGCGATCGCGATCAGTTATGCCAATGGCGGCGTGCGCCTCATCCCCGTCACGGAAGCCGACCGGCTCTGGCGCTACGGCAGCGATGCCGATGCGGTGACGCTCGATTCGCTCGACGGGTCGACCTGGCAGAAACGACGCGGCGCGATCGACGCCGCGATCGCCGAAACCGCCCGCGGCATGATCGCGCTGGCCGAGGAGCGCGCGGGCAGACAGGCGCCCGTGCTCGCGCCGGACACGGCCGCCTATGAGCGCTTTGTTGCCGGCTTCCCGTTCGACGAGACCCGCGACCAGGCGCGCGCGATCGAGGCCGTGCGCGCCGACTTGGCATCGGGGCTGCCGATGGACCGGCTGGTGATCGGCGATGTCGGTTTCGGCAAGACCGAAGTGGCGCTCCGTGCGGCGGCGCTTGCCGCGCTCGCGGGCCATCAGGTCGCCGTCGCCGCGCCGACCACAGTGCTTGCCCGCCAGCATCTCGAGAATTTCACCGAACGGTTCGAAGGCACCGGAGTCACCGTTGCCGGCCTTTCGAGGCTGTCGAGCGCGGCGGAGAAGAAACGCGTCAAGGCAGGCCTGGCGGATGGTTCGATCCAGATCGTCGTCGGCACCGGCGCGGTCGCCGGAAAAGGCGTGGAATATGCCAGGCCGGGCCTGGTCGTCATCGACGAGGAGCAGCGCTTCGGGACAGCGGACAAGGCCCGGCTGCGCGCGATCGGCGCCGGCCATGTCCTGACGCTGAGCGCGACGCCGATCCCGCGGACGTTGCAGGGCGCGCTGGTCGGGATCCAGCAATTGTCGGTGATCGCCACTCCGCCGGCGCGGCGGCAGCCGATCCGGACTTCGGTGGGGCCCTTCGACAAGGAGATCGTGCGTAGCGCGCTGCTGCGCGAACGCAGCCGCGGCGGCCAGAGCTTCGTCGTCGTGCCGCGGATCGAGGACATGGCCGCGCTGGCCGACACGCTGGGGCGGCTGGTGCCCGAACTCGAGCTACTTCAAGCGCACGGCAAGATGCCCGCAGCCGAGATCGACGCCGCAATGGTGCGGTTCGGCCGCGGGGAAGGCGACGTCCTGCTCGCGACCAATATCATCGAGGCCGGGCTCGACGTGCCGCGCGCCAATACGATGGTGATCTGGCGGGCGGACCGATTCGGGCTCAGCCAGCTCCACCAGCTGCGCGGGCGGGTGGGGCGCGGAAGCCGGCGCGGCCAGGTGCTCCTGCTGACCGAGCCGGACAAGGATATCGCGCCGCGCACGCTCAAGCGGCTCCGCACGCTGGAAGCGTTCGACCGGTTGGGCGCGGGTTTCGCGATCAGCGCGCAGGACCTGGACATGCGCGGTGCCGGCGACCTGCTCGGCGAGGCACAGGCCGGGCACATGAAGCTGATCGGCGTCGACTTGTACCAGCATCTGCTCGAAGCGGCGCTGCTCACCGCGCGTGGCGAGACCGTGGAGCGCTGGACGCCCGAATTGCATCTCGGGATCGAAGGCCACCTGCCCGAGAGCTGGATCCCGGAGGTGGAATTGCGGGTCGCCTCCTATGTCAGGCTGGCGCGTGCCGACAGTATCGGCGCTCTCGACGCGCTCCACGCGGAGTTTGAGGACAGGTTCGGGGCCGTCCCGGAAGAGGCGTCGACCTTGTTCGCGATCGCCATGGTCAGGACCGGCGCGCGCGATGCGAAGGTCGCCCGCGTCGATGCCGGCCCCGCCGCCATCGCGCTCACGCCGCGCGCGGATTTCACTGGCGACGCAGAGCAATGCGGTCTCGTTCAAAAGGGCGGAAGATTGCTGCTGGCGGAGCGGATCGAGGATCCCGTCGAGCGTCTGCGACGCGTCGAAGCGTTGATGGCCGAGCTTACCGAAGGCTGACCGTTATACTCGCGCCGAAGCTGCCAGCGGCAACCAGTCGCAAGCGCATTCCCGAAGGGCGTGGCCTCAACGCACGGCAATTCGCGGTCGCCGCTCGATCGCAGGACACATGAGACGGGTTTCTACAGGGCGCCGCATCGACAAGCCCCGGGGCCAATCCGGCATTCTTGCAACACGGCTGACAGGCTGCGGCCACCAACGCGCGAACTTAGCCTTCATTGTCTGAGCGATCCCACATCGGAAGCGACGGCGGTGCCAGTTTGGTCGCCCAGTCCACAACCTGATACGCTCCGAATGGCTTGCGCAGCACCGAGATGTCCGAGCCCGCTTCTCTGTCGTCGTGCCGACAATCAATCAATAGCAGGTGGGCGATGCCCCGCGTGCGCAACATCTCGGTCAGGTCCCAGCACGAGGCGTCGGCGAGTTTGCCGATGATCACCGCCTTTGGCGTGCCCGTCTCAAGAAGGGCATGAATCTCGTCACGCGTTTGCAGCGGGCCTATCACCGTGGCGCCTGCCGAGGTCAGCGCCGCCGCTACATAGCCGCTTTCGAAGCTATCGGCGTCCGCGATCAGAATCGCACGATTCAGCTCTACGTCCGGCATATATACCTGCTGTAGATAGCATCATGCCGCCTGGAACTTGGCGCGCATGGCGTCCTGGGAAGCCGGTAGCATCTCTTCCGCCCAGCGTGCCGCCAGCCGGCGATAGGTCGCGAGGGCCTGTCCGACGACCTGATCCATATTGTAGTAGCGATAAGTCGCCAGGCGGCCGACGAAGCTTACGTCGGGTTGCGCAAGTGCAAGCGCTTCATAGCGCTTGAACAGGGCCTGGTTCTCAGGACGCGGGATCGGATAATAGGGGTCGCCCTCTGCACTCGGATATTCATAGGTGATACTGGTGCGGTCGCACTGCTGGCCTGTCAGGTGCTTATATTCGGTGATCCGGGTATGCGGCACGTCCTCGGACGGATAGTTCACCACTGCAACGGCCTGATACTGCGTAGTGTCGACGGTTTCGTGGCGGAACCGCAGGGACCGATACGGCAGTTTGCCGTAGCGATAGCCGAAATATTCGTCGATCGGCCCGGTGAAGACCAGATGCTGGTGCGGATACGCCTCCCGCGCCTCGCGATAATCGACGCCGAGCAGCAGGTCGATATTGGGATGATCGAGCATGCGTTCGAACATTTTGGTGAAGCCCTGGGCGGGCATCGCCTGGAACTTGTCGGTGAAGTAGCGATCGTCGGTGTTGGTGCGCGTCGGAACGCGCGAGGTGACCGATTTGTCCAGCTCCGATGGGTCCATTCCCCATTGCTTGCGCGTATAGCCCTGGAAGAACGTCTCGTAGAGCTCGCGGCCGATCGCCGAGATCACGACGTCTTCCGACGTGCGGACGACCTCGACCGGCTCGGCGCGTGACGCAAGGAACGCCGCCGCGTCGTCCTCGGTCTGCAGGTCGAGACCGTAAAGCAGATTGAGCGTAGTGCGATTGATCGGCATCGGCACCAGCTTGTCGCCGACCGCGGCGAGCACGCGATGCTCATATTGTCGCCAGTCGGTGAAACGCGAGAGATAGTCGAACACGTCCGCGGAATTGGTGTGGAAGATGTGCGGACCATATTGGTGGATCAGCACGCCGGCATCGTCGTAGCGGTCATAGGCATTGCCCGCGACGTGCGGCCGCCGGTCGACGACCAGCACGCGCTTGCCGGCATCGGTTGCAAGCCGCTCTGCCATCACTGCGCCCGCGAAGCCTGCCCCTACCACCATCACGTCATATGCCTGCGGCCGATCGGCGGGCCAGACCACGGGGGAGACGACCGGCTGGACATGGCCATTGCGCGCCACCGCCTCCGCGATCCGTTCACTCATGTCCGCATAGCTGCGATCCCAGCTGATCGTGCCGAGCAAGGCGTCCACGGGCGCGAGCCAGTCTTGCTGCCGCGAAAGCGCCATCGCGGCCTCGCATCCCGCGATGAAATTGGCCGGCGTGCCGGCGATCTTCACGGCCTCGACATCCCCGTAATGACGGATCACATCGGTGATCGGCGTCGATACGACCGGACAGCCCGCCGCGAGATATTCGGGCGTCTTGGTCGGGCTGATGAAGCGCGTCGCCTCGTTGATCGCAAACGGCATCAGCGCGACATCCCACCCGCGCAAATAATCGGGCAGTTCGGAATATTGCTTGCCGCCGAGATAGTGGAGATTGGGCCGGCGCGGCAGGTCTCCCTCGCCGATCTTGACCACCGGCCCGACGATTACCAGCGACCAATCGGGACGCGCATCGGCGATCTCGGCGAGCAGCGCGAGATCCATGCGTTCGTCGACCACGCCATAGAAGCCGAGCCGCGGACCGGCGATCGCTGCCTGATCCTGCGGCGTGGGCCCCGGCGTCCGCGCGGCTGCAAAGTGGGCGGCATCGACGCTCGAGGGGAACGGATGCACCTCCGGATGCCGATCGCGCTTGGCTTCGTACAGGCTGTACCCGCCGGTGAAGACGAGGTCGGCCTGCTCGATCAGCCGCTGTTCGAGCGGCAGCAGCGCAGGAGGCGCGCCCTTGAAGTTGGCGAGTTCGTCCATGCAGTCGTAGACGACGCAATCCGCAGCGACATGCTCCGAAAAGGGCAGCATCATGGGCGTATAGTACCAGCGCAGCACGGGCTTTGCCGGGCGCGCGCCGATGGCCTCGTCGAGCAGACCTCGCAGCATGGCCAATTCCTGCGTCGGATCGAGCCCGGCCGGAAGTTGCGGCGTCAAGACGATCACGCCGGTCTCTTCGCACATCGTCGCGTCGAGGTGCGGCGCAGCGGCGCCGTGCACCGGCTCTTCCCAGAACAGAACCCGCCACTCGCGCGCGAAGCGGGTCATCAGATGTTGGGGACGCTGAAAAACGAAATTCCAGCGAAGATGGCTGAAGCAAAGAAGCGTACCCTTGGCGCTCTCGGCGACGTCGTTGAAAAAGATCGAAGTGTCGCTGCGCTGCGTGGCCATTCTTGGACCTTTGCCCATGGAGGATAACCGAGAAACACGACCGCGACGGCAAAGTTCCAGAAGTATAATTATTTCAATATCTTAACTTGGGTTATTTGACGTCGGTTCTCGATATGCCGCTGGAAACATGTTAGCGACGGATAGTTTTGCATCGCGGTCCACGAGAGGAAGCAGCATGGTGCGCCACGACCTCGAACTCTGGGCCGGTCCCGAATGCACGATCAACCGCGTGGGTCCGCGGTTCATCGATCAGTTCGAGCGATGTGGTCACAACGACCGGATCGAGGATATCGATCTGTTCGCGGAGCTGGGCATCAGGGCGATCCGCTACCCCATTCTGTGGGAACGCATCGCGCCGGAGCGTCCGGACAGATGCGATTGGAGCTGGATCGATCCGCGGCTGCAGCGCCTGCGCGCACATGAAATCGACATAATCGCCGGCCTCGTGCACCATGGCAGCGGCCCGGCCTATACCGACCTGCTCGACGATGGGAATTTCGCACGCGGCCTCGCAGGGCATGCGCGCCGGGTTGCCGAACGCTATCCCTGGATCGAGCGCTACACCCCCGTCAACGAACCGCTGACCACCGCCCGCTTCTCCGCACTCTATGGCCATTGGTATCCGCACGAACGGGACGAGCACGCCTTCTGGCGCGCGCTCCTCAACCAGATCGACGCCGTGCGGCTGTCGATGGCGGCGATCCGCAAGGTCAATCCCCGCGCGCAACTCATCCAGACCGACGATCTCGGGCGCACTTACGCAACGGCCGAAGTGCGTGGCCAGGCCGCGTTCGACAATATGCGGCGCTGGGCAAGCTGGGACCTGCTATGTGGCCATCTGACGCGACAGCACCCCCTATGGGAGCATATCGCGTCGTTCGGACTCGCCGGCCGGCTCGACACTATCGCCGACGATCCCTGCCCTCCCGATGTGATCGGGGTGAACCACTATCTGACCAGCGATCGCCTGCTCGACCATCGGCTGCATCGCTACCCAAGGCACGCTTATGGCGGCAACGGTCGCCAGCTCTACGCGGATGTCGAGGCGATCCGCGTGCTGGAGCCGCCGCCTGCCGGCCTGAGGGGCGCGCTGGAGGAAGCGTGGACTCGCTATCGCATTCCGCTTGCCGTCACCGAAGTGCATAATGGCTGCACGCGCGAGGAACAGATGCGCTGGCTCGCCGAGGCCTGGGACACTGCCGGGCATCTGCGCGGGGACGGTGTCGATGTGCGCGCGATCACTGTCTGGTCGCTGCTCGGTAGTTGCGGCTGGAACACGTTGCTGACCAGGCCCGGCACCTACGAGCCCGGCGTGTTCGACGTGAGTTCCGGCATGCCGCGCGCCACCGCACTGGCAGAACTTGCGCGCGGGCTTCCGCGGGATGCCGCGCGGCATCCCGCGGCCGAATCGGAGGGGTGGTGGCAGCGGCCATCCCGCCTGCTCTATCCCACCGCGTACCGCCCCGCGCTCTTGCAGGACCATCGTCGTGTCGAACAGGCTCCCGGCCGATCCTCACCCATCCTGATTATCGGCGCCACCGGCACGTTGGGCCGCGCCTTCGCCCGTGCGTGCCTCCACCGCAACCTCGCCCATATTCTTGTTGGACGCGCCGAGCTGGACTTGCGCGACGACCTAAGCATCGGGCGCGCCCTCGACGAGCATGCTCCATGGGCGATCGTCAATGCAGCGGGCTGGGTCCGCGTCGATGATGCCGAGGCCGAACAGCTGGCCTGTCATCAGGCAAATGCCGAGGGAGCAATCCGGCTGGCAGAGGCGGCCGCGGCGCGCGATATCGCGACGCTCGGCTTCTCGAGCGACCTGGTATTCGACGGCCTTGCAGGACGCTCCTATATCGAGACGGACAGACCAGCGCCGATCGCGGTCTATGGCCAGAGTAAGGCGGTCATGGAGCAAGGGATCGCCCCTTTGCCGGGACGGCACCTCGTCATTCGGACTGCCGCATTCTTCTCGCCATTCGACTCGCATAATTTTGCCGTCGCCGCCGCGTCGGCACTCGAACGGGGTGAACCCTTTCGCGCCGCCGATGATCTCGTGATCAGCCCGACCTACGTGCCGCATCTGGTCGACCGCGCGCTCGACCTGCTGATCGACGGCGAATCGGGGATATGGCATCTGACCAACGGAACGCCGGTTTCCTGGGCGGAGTTCGCCCGCCGGGTCGCGAACCAGCTGGGGCTCCCGGCGGACTTGATCGAGTCGGTTCCGGCTGCGCAATTGGCCTTCCGAGCCCCCCGGCCGAGGGCAGTGCCCCTTGCTACCATCCGAGGCGCCGCGCTGCCGCCGCTCGAAGTCGCACTCGCCGAATTCGGCGCGCATTACGCGCCTCCGGTTCGCGACACGCTCGCCGCATAAACCCGCATACGGATACATCCGGAATTCAGTGTTAGCCCTTTATCCTGCGATTCCAGTGCAAAGAGCAGTTTGGTAGCGGGACGCGAAAAGTCATGACGGAACGGTGGTCGGCCGGGAAGGCCAATCGGTGGTGGGACGGGCAGCCCTGGTCGATGGGCTGCAACTTCACGCCGTCGAGCGCGATCAATCAGCTCGAGATGTGGCAGTCGGCGACGTTCGACCTGCCGCTCATCGAAGAGGAACTGGCGCTCGCGGCATCGGTCGGAATGAACGCGGTGCGTGTCTATCTGCACGACCTGCTGTGGATCGACGACGCCGAGGGCTTTCTAGGGCGCGTCGAAACCTTCCTCGCCGCCGCCGATCGCCACGGCATCCGCACGATGCTCGTGCTTTTCGACTCGTGCTGGCATCCTGAGCCGGCGCTCGGGCCGCAGCCGCAGCCGAAGCCGGGAGTCCATAATTCGGGATGGGTTCAGTCGCCTGGTATCCCCGCCCTCCGCGATCCGCTGCAGCGCGACCGTCTCGAGGCGTATGTCCGGGGGGTCGTAGGCCATTTCCGCGATGACCCGCGCGTGCTTGCCTGGGATATCTGGAATGAGCCTGACAATGGTCCGGAGGTATCGCTCTGCGATGCCGACGAGCTGGCCGGCAAGGCGGCGCTGGTCCTGCCCTTGCTTCGCGACGCTTTCGACTGGGCACGCGCGATGGAGCCGGTACAGCCGCTGACCAGCGGGATTTGGCTGGGCGACTGGTCGTCGCCCGAGCAATTGACGACGCTCCAGCGGACGCAGACCGAATTGTCCGACGTCATTTCGTTTCACAATTATGGCGATGCGGCAGATTTCGAGCGGCGGGTCGGCTGGCTGCGCGTCTTCGACCGCCCGCTTCTCTGCACCGAATTCATGGCGCGGCCTGCCGGAAGCACGTTCGAGGCCGTCCTGCCGATCGCTCGATCCAGCGGTGTCGGTGCCTTTTGCTGGGGTCTGGTGCGGGGCAAGACGCAGACGCATTTGCCGTGGGAATCGTGGGAGAACCCCAATTTGGCGGGTCTCAAGGACAAATGGTTTCACGACATCTTCGACGTAGGCGGTGTCGCCCACGATCCGCAGGAGGTCGAGTTTCTGCGACTGCTGCGCGCGATCGATGTGCGCGCGCCACATTGGCCGCTGGTGGAGATCCCCGCCGCCGTCGGGCCTCGGGCAGTCTCCGGCCGAAACCGCGACGACGCGCAAGCGGCCTAGCCGGCCGCTCCGCGGTGCGGGCGTGGCGCGCGTCACCTCGGATTGTTAAAGCGATCGCCGGCTCGCCGGCCCGATATCGACTGTCTCGCCAACTAGATATTGTAGCGAATTGCTGCTGGGCGCTCTGCTTTCGCAGTCGCGACGACCGCGATGCATCCTGAGCCGCTTTGAATACCAATCATCCGGCACTTTCTCGTCCGGCAGCGGCGGTCATCCTCGGCATGCGGCAGTATTTCGCGGGCGAAATAGGCGCCGACATCCCCTGGCAGCGGCACATTTTCGGTACCCCGCAGGCTGCTGTCGGCCTGGGGCTTGCCGTTGTTCTTGCGCGTTGACGCGTCGAGCTCGCTACCGGGCGCCTTTAGGAGCGCGGCGTCGATGGGTGCCAGTTCGTCAGCTCCCTGAAGCTGCTGAGCGACGCCCCTATGCAGGTCGGTGAATGCTCGACGGAGCATCGCCTTCAACGTCTCGCGGCTCGGGCTTTCCTCGGGGATCGGCAGGCATTCTCATGCGATGAAAGCGCCGTGCGGTAGAAGAGCGCAGTGAGGCGGACGATCTCGGGCTCGGCTAGGTCGCGGAGGCGGCTGTGTGCCATAGCGTCGCGCGCCTGTTGAACTCGAGCTTCGTACTCGGACGCGATCAGCGGAAGCATGGCCTGGGCCTTCTTCCGATCCGCTTCACCGTCGATTTTGTGAACTCGCCCCGCAGAATCGCGGCCACATCACGGCCAGCGCTTGCGCACCTGCCACAAGGTAGACCCTTGCGGCGACTCAATCGGAACATCTTCTCCAGCCGCTGCGTAGCACTGACCGCCTGGAAGAGATTGAAAATACGTGATTTCATCCACTTAGAAGTAGATGGTGCTAGAAGAGAACTCAATAACAAAAGACATCAATTTGAGAATATTTCTCTAACTAAAATTGATCTCGATTTTATCACCACAAATACACCTGAAGCTACCGTGGATCGTGTGGTTCGAGTCCTTCCTGCCTAGCCCTCTACTTATCTTGATCGACGGAATACCTATACTGACTCCAGGAGCTATTGTCCATACGGGTGCGCCCGGACGCGGCGGAGCACACTGTCTCGACACAATCGAGGCGAGTTGCATGCGACGTTGGCGTGCCATTCCGCGCGGGTACAAGCGCGACGTTAGGAATGCGCGACTTGCAAGTCGATCAAACTTTTCGACCCCGGAGTTCGGCAATCGGATGCGTCTTTTGCGTCGCCCCTAGGGCGCATGCCGCTTCCAACGACTGTTCCGAAAGCCGTTCACGATTATGCCAGACCCTTCTCCAGATCACTTCCTCCGAATGAAGGAGGTGCGTCAACGCACCGGCCTTTCGACATCGACGATCTACCGCAAGATTCAGGAAGGCACCTTCCCGCCAGGTCATAGTCTCGGCGCAAAGGCCAGGCGATGGTTGAGTAGCGAGGTTCAGGCGTGGATCGACGCGCAACTCGCTGCAGAGCCGGAAGTCGAGCCCTGGAAGCCGCCATTGCCGCCAGCGCGGCGCATAGTAGAGAAGAAACCGCCGCCGTTGGTGCCGAACGAAAAGGGCGCCGAGGCGGCGGCCAAGGTTGCCGGGGTCGTCGGCCTTGCCATCCCGGAAGGCGAGGTGCCGTGCGATCGTGACATTGCACTTCGTTTCCCCGACTGGCCGGAGATGATGCGGCAGCGAACAGCTGCTGCCTATCTCGATCTGTCCGAGTCAGCGTTCATCCGCGAAGTGTACCGCGGCATTCTGCCGAACCCGGTACTACTCGGCGGGCGACAAAGCTGGAGCCGACAAGAGGTCGACGCAGCTCTCGCGCGCCTTCTCAAGCGAGACGCGCGGGTCCGGTAATGCGGTAGATAAACGCCAAGCGGGACTGAGAAATACTTTGCCGCCGACCTCCAAAGCGCTTTCGAGGCCACTAAATCGCTCTATCTGCGGATCTTCGGGGAGGATTATTGCGCAGGTTGGCTCTCCGCGACAGCGTCGAGCTGCCACAAGCAGGGCGAGTCCAAGTGCCACAAATGCTCGAGCCCCGCGCCATCTTGCCACAAATGCCAATCGCAGCCGGGACCGGACACGGTCAAATGCACGCGCTGCAAGAGCGGCAAGAACTAGCGAACGCCTGAGATCGCCCTCGGCAACCGGCCGCTGCTGCCGTTTCCATGCTCAATACTGGGCGAGCGGAGGTTCGCGGTCCTCTTCGGAGGGGCCGAATATTCCCTGCGCCCTGTCGACCGACGCGCGATGGTCTTCGACAAGTCCGCGCCATTCGTTCCGAAAATCGACGACACCGCTGGGCGGTAGGCCTGAGGCGCCCACACGGGCAACCACAACGTCGTTCACCTTAATTCCGGAGACGTTTGGGTTGAACAACATGCGTAGCGCCTCCTCCCGACCGTCCGCCGCGCCCATCCCGGGAAGCGCAAAGGGGACCCGGTTGGAGAACAGGTTGTCAGCGGCGACCGCGAGCCTAGCGGCGAAATCGTCCGCGGGCGAGATCACGTCGACACTAGCAGGATTACCCCGCGCCGAGTCCGCGTCGCGCACAGTCGGCCCCAGCCCGGCGGGGTCGTCATGGGCGTGATAGAAGAGGAAGGAACCAATGCCGGAACTGACCAGCCGGTCGAGCTGGGTCGACTCGCCGGCTGCACGGCGAACATCGGTCCGCCGCGCGACCGCACGCTTAGCCTGTAGCAATGTCACCAAATGCCGAATTTCGGAGCGATGCTCGACTTCCAAGATCAATCCAAAATCCGCACCCGTCCTCGCTTCGTTGCCCAGCGTGGCGTGGTCGCCGATCACCACGGCAGCGTTCGCGCCGAATCTGGTGGGGAATGACTCAATCGATTTGGCGATCAGCGTCATGAAAATGCCGTTGAGTTCAGGCTCGTGCGTCGCCGTTCGCCCTTGGTCCGCCATGTCGAGCGACGCGTCGGTTAGGCTCCAGAATAGTGCCCAAGTGGCCTTGCGCCGGAACGAATTTCGCCGCGCGAGGACCGCGCAGGCTTCTGCGACACGGTCTTGGCCGAGATGGTGCATGAGTTCGGCTCGCGCTCCGGGAAACAGCGCCTCGCTGCCCCAGAGCAGTTTGAATAGGTCAGTGAACAACCCGGGTTGCTGCAACGCAACCTGGATGCCCCGCTGGCTCAGAGCAGAAGTCTCGAGCGTGCGCAGCGGAGCGTCGGACCTCATGCCATCTTCCGGTAGCGCTGGTGGTTCTCTGGATCGCGCCCGAGGCACGCGATTCCTTGGTCGCTCCGCATGTTTCTGAGGAAGACGGTCCCTGCCGAGCGCCGGACTCCGACCGAGGTCGCGGCCCAAATCGTCGGGTCGACGAGGTCGATCAGCTTGAATTCCGTTCCGGCCGGCAGCGCGGCGAGCGCCTGCTCTGCGATGGCTGCCAGTTCGCGTCCATTAGAAGCCATCATCAACTCCGTAGCTCGACGCTGGCAGCGCCGCAGGTCCAGCCCGCCTGATCACCACCCCGAAAATAGTGCAGCGCGTGGACATCGAAGACAGTGCGATGGCGCAGGCCGAAGCGGTCGGCCACCGCCGCGGCGAGATCCTTCAGTCGTTCGCCTCGGCGCCGGGCGATCTTCTCGTTCGGTCCCGACACATAAACGCCCAGCACGCCATAGCGGAGGTGATTGCCGTGCTTGCGCCCAAAGGTGGTGGTCAGGCGCGCAAGCTTTTCCAGGTCGCCAGTCCAGCCCCTTACGTCCTCAGCGCGCTTGATCTCGACCAGGCCGTAGATGTTCAGCGCCTTGCTCCAGATTGCAATATCCGCGCGCTGCTGGTCGCTCATCCCCTCATAGCGTCTGCCGCGACGGGTCGTGCCGGCCCAGCTGACGTTGGAAAGCGGTTCCTCCAACGTCACCCAACCCAGGCTAAGCGAGTTGAGTGCCGCATGAAGCTCTTCGGCGGCGCGCACCTGGATCAGATTCTCGCAGCCGCGGTCGCTTGGCCAGTCGCCGCCCCATCGCTCGCAGTCGCAGGCAGCGCGCACAATGCCGCGGCGCACCGCCGAAGAGGCTTCGCCGGCGCTGAGGATGCGCCTGATTGAGGATGCCCTCGCAGGTGGTGTCGCCGGTAAGATCGGATCGGGCTGCAACATCTGACAGACGTTCATCAATAGGAAACCAAGATCAAGCGCGATCCTGGCCTGCAAATATCGAACGCTCAGCGCTCCGCCATCGACTGCGGGTTGGGAACCTCGACACCGGGCAGAAGAAGCTTCGCTGCGGTCGCCCACTCACTGCGACCTCGCCGACGATTTCCATGAGCCCGGCGCTGAAGCGCGAAGATTTTTTCGCATGCCACCCCGTAGTCGCGTGATCGCTGCGTCAACCGCTCAACGCCGAAGCAATCGGCGATGGGAGGGAAGAATGACGATCTCGAAAAAGGCGCTGTGCGTCGCGCTGCTTGCCGCCACCGCGACGCCTGCCGGAATGGTGATCCTGCCGGCCAGTGCCCAAGAGGCAGCCGTCACGTTCGAGCTGCCTGCACAGGATCTTGCGACGACGTTGCGTGCGCTTGCGCGTCAGGGCGGCCGCGAAATCCTGTTCGCGGACGAAGATCTGCGCGCCCGGCGGTCTCCTGCGATCCGGGGCAGCTTCTCGGTCGAGCAGGCGGTGCGGCTCGCCATCGGCGACAGTGGCCTCGTCGTCGAAGAGCAGGCTGGAGCGCTCGTCGTACGGGTGCATCCCCAAGCAGCCGAGAACGGCGCGGCGGACGCCGCGATCACGGTGACGGGCACCCGCATTCGTGGTTCCAGCGGCCCGTCGCCGGTCATCGTGATGACGCGGCGCAACCTAGAAGAGCAAGGACTCCCCGACCTTGCGAGCGTTTCGCGGGTCATCCCGCAGAATTTTACCGGAGGGCAAAACCCCGGGGTCGTGGGGGGCGGTGAGCAGAGCGGATACAATAACGTCAATAACTCGACGACGCTCAACCTTCGCGGGTTGGGCTCGGACGCGACACTAACGCTCATCAATGGTCATCGCCTCCCTTACGACGCCGTCAACCAGGGCGTCGACATCTCGATCATCCCGCTGGCGGCGCTCGATCGGATCGAGGTGATCACGGACGGCGCATCGGCGCTCTACGGCTCGGACGCCGTGGGCGGCGTCGCCAACCTCATCCTGCGCCGCGACTATGATGGCCTTCAAACCAGCGCCCGCGTCGGCGCCTCGACCGAGGGCGGCAATTTCCAGCAGCAATATTCCGGCGTCGGCGGCAAGCGCTGGGCGGGCGGCGGTTTGATGGTCGCGATGGACTATAGCAAGGCGACGCCGATCTACGCCGACGACCGGCCCTATACGCGCCAGTTCAACGCCGCGCAGATGCTGACCACGGGCAGCCGGCAGGTCAGCGGCGTCGTCACGGTTCACCAGGACCTTGCCAGCTGGGTATCGTTCGAGCTGGACGCCCAGCTTGCCGACCGCCGTGCGCGCAAGACCAATGCCTTCTCGCTGACGGCGCCGGTCACATTCTATGGCCAGGATAGCCTGCCGGTCGTGCGCTCCTATGCCGTGGCGCCGTCGCTCCATCTACGGCCCGGTGCCGGTTGGGAAGCGACGCTCGAGATGACCGACGGGGAAAGCTCCACGGTCAGCAACGCGCGCCGCTACACCAATGGAAATCTCGTCGTCGGCCGGTCTGGCTATGACAACCACCTGATTAACTTCGAGGCGAGCGCCGAAGGCCCGCTCGTACGTCTGCCTGGCGGCGACGTGCGCCTCGCGCTCGGCGGGGGCTATCGCCGCTTCCAGCTCGATTTCGATGTCCGCACGACCAACCGGGGCGTCACGACCGTAACGCGCGATGCCGTCGAGCGTCGCCAAAGCCTGTTCGGCTATGGCGAGCTGTCAGTTCCTCTAGTGGGGGCCGCCAACCGGATGCCCCTTATCGATGCGCTGCGCCTCAGCGCCGCGGTCCGCTACGAGAGCTACAAGGGCATCGACGCGGTCGCCACGCCGAAGCTCGGGATCGTCTACGCACCGCATCCCGATATCACGCTCAAGTACAGCTGGGGGCGCTCGTTCAAGATCCCGACGTTGCAGCAGGTCAACCAGGTGCGCGAGATCGTGCTCTTCCCGGCATATCTGTTCTCACCGCAGCCGATCCCGCCGCTCCCTGCCGGAGCGACCGTGATGCTTATCGGCGGCGGCAACCCCGACCTTCGCGCCGAGCGGGCGACCAGCTCGACCCTGTCGGTCGAGTTCAAGCCTCGCTTTCTCGACGGGCTCCGGATCGAAGCGAGCTGGTACGACATCGACTATCGCGACCGCATCGCGTCGCCGATCAGCGACCTGCTGTCCGCCCTGACCAATCCCGCGGCAGCAAACTTCGTCCAATTCTCGCCAAGTGCCAGCCAATTGCAGGCGCTCATCGCGGAGGCGCCGCTGGGGCTCTCCAACCAGAGCGGCCAACCCTATGAACCTGCCCAGGTCGCGGCGGTGGTCGATTCGAGCCTGCACAATACGGCGCGCGAGCGCATCCGCGGCGTCGACCTTGCCATCGAGTACGGCGTTCGGACCGGCACGGACAGCCGGATCACCGTCACGGGGGCGGCGACCTATCTCGACGCCAAGCGCCAATCGGCCACCAACCTGCCTTACGAAAGCCGATCGGGCCTGATCTTCACGCCACCCAAATTCCGTGCGCGTGGCTCCGCCAGCTGGGAGACCTCGGCGGTGCAGGTGTCGGCCTCGCTCAACTATCTCGACGGAACGCTCGACAACCGACTTCCCGCGACCACGCGGATCGGCGCCTTCACCACGTTCGACCTGAGTGGCTCCTACCGAACCGGTGAAGGGCATGGCCTGCTCGGCAACCTCGAGCTGCGGCTCAATCTCCAGAACCTGCTGAACGAGACGCCCGACCTGATCCGCATGTCGGACCCGACCTATGTTCCCTTCGACTCGACAAACCAGTCGGCGATCGGTCGCTTCGTCAGCTTCTCGGTGACGAAGCAATGGTGAGGGCAAATATCGCAGCGGTGCTCACCGGGACGATACTGCTCGCAACACCGGGAACAGTCGCGGCTGCGCCCGCCTGCGCAGACGTAGTGCCGGCTACGGCACCGGCTCCCCAGACCAGACGCACGCTGGTCCCGGAGGATCTCGTCCGGCTGCGCGACATCGGGCCGGTCGATCCGATGCAGCAATATGCGGGGTTGTTCTCGGTGTCGCCCGACGGGTCGCATGCTGCCTTCCAGGTCCGACGGGGCGACCCTGTCGCCAATGCCTATTGCCTAGCGATGGTGGTGGTGGACCTTCGGCCGAACGGAAAGGCAATGGTGGTCGATCGCGGCGGCGACTTCATCCGCTACCGCTTCGACTTTCGCGGCAAGGCGAGCTTCCCGAGTGGTGTCGCCGATGCGATCACGCCGCGCTGGTCTCCCGACGGGCGACGGATCTTCTATCGACGGCGGGACAAGGGCGCCGTGCAACTCTGGCGGGCCAATGCGGATGGCACCGGCAGCGAAGCGATCACCGAAAGCGTCGACGACATCGACGATTTCCGTGTCACCGCCGATGGGAGCGGCATCGTCTATGCGACCAGGCCAGGCCTGCGGGAGGCGCTAGACGCCATCGACAGGGAGGGCCGCTCGGGATTCCATTACGACGATCGGTTCTCTCCCACCTCCAGCAATCGCCCGTTCGCGCCGGCACCGGTACAGCGCAAAGCGTGGATTATCGACTTGCACGGTGGGCATATCCGCGCCGCGACGCAGACGGAATCCGCGCTGCTCGACAAGGTGCCGGTGCAGGAAGGCAATTGGACCGAGGCCGCCGGCCCCGCCGCGGCCATGGCCCGGGTGAAGGCGCCGCCCAACAGCTTCTATCCGTCGCGCGGCCGGCTCGTGGTCGAGACCGGCAATCACATCGTCCCGTGCGATGCGCCCGAATGCGGCGATGCGAGCTTCCCCTGGTGGGTTGGCGACAAGGTTCGCTTCCTCCGTCACGAAGGCTGGGAAAATACCGATACCGCCATATACGAATGGAAGCCGGGCAGTGCTCGCCCCCGCCGGCTCTATCTAACCCAGGACGTGCTGCTGGGCTGTGTCCCGGCCGGGAACGCGCTCACCTGTCTGCGAGAGGGCGCGTTGCAGCCACGCCGTCTCGAGCAACTCTACCCGGCCACCGGCCGGCGCGAGATACTGTTCGACCCGAACCCCGAGTTCGCGAGCCTGACATTGGGCAGCGTCGAGCGCCTGCGCTCGCGCAATAGCTTCGGCCTGCAGTCCTTTGCCGATCTCGTCCTGCCGGTCGGATACGTTCCGGGACAGCGCTATCCGTTGGTCGTCGTGCAGTATATCTCGCGCGGGTTCCTGCGCGGCGGCACGGGCGACGACTATCCGATCCAGGCATTCGCCAACCGCGGCTTCGCGGTGCTGAGCGTCGACAAACCGGAAGCGGTCGGGACAAGGGCAGCGCCCGACTATGTCGAGGGCGACAGGATCAACCTGAAGGACTTCGCCGATCGCCGCAGCGTGCTCGAGGCGGTCGAGGATCCCGTTCGCGCGGCGATTTCGCGTGGTATCGCCGACCCCGCTCGTATCGGCATTACGGGCTTGAGCGACGGCTCATCCACGGTCCAGTTCGCACTGCTGCACAGCAAGCTTTTTTCTGCCTTCGCCTCGAGCAGCTGTTGCTGGGATACCAGCATGCCGATCCGCGTCGGGCCGGGCGCGGCGAAGCTCTTCTATTATATGGGCTATCCCAGGATGACCGATGACAGCGAGACTGCCCGGGCCTTCTGGCGCGAGATCGCCATCTCTCCCAATGCCCGGAGCATTCGGGCTCCGATCCTGGTGCAGGTTGCGGACGATGAATATTGGGGCGCTCTCCAGAGCTTCACGGCGCTTCGCGAACTCAACCGGCCGATCGACATGTTCGTCTTCCCGGACGAGCATCACGTCAAATGGCAGCCGGCGCACCGGCTGGCCACCTACACACGCGCGATCGACTGGTTCGACTATTGGCTGAACGGGGTGAAGGCGCCCGGTCGCGACGAGGAGATCGCGCGTTGGGAAGCGATGCGGCAGGCACGGGCGGTGCTACCGAATCCCGCCACCGCAGACCCCGGTGCGCCCTAAGCCCGCACCGGGGGAGCACCTCAATCTTCGTGCAGCCCAGGATACAGGCCGAGGCCGAGCTCGGACTCGGCAAAACCGATCGTCGATCCGCAGGTCGCAGTGCTGGCGGCTCCGAGCAGAACTATATTCCAATCTTGGCCGTGCATGGCTCTTCTCCTTGCATGTTCAGCCCGTTGCATCCGGACGCGGGAAACCTGCCCGAGGACGAGCGGGTGCCTAGGCACCCGCCCGCTTCACCTCAGTCGTCGTGGAGGCCGGGGTGCCACATCAGGCCCGTCTCGCCGTCGGAGAATCCCATCGTCGATCCACGAGTGTCGGTGCTGGCGATCCCGAGTTCGATCGCCTTCATGTCTTCGGTACGCATTGCTCTTCTCCATTTCGAAAGTTGGCTGGTGCCCGGCGGACGGCCGGGAATTGCGCCCCCGGCCTCAGTCGTCCTGCAGGCCGATGGGCAGAAACAGGCCCAGCTCGATGTCGGCGAAGCCGAACAGGCAACCGCGCGTCTCCGTGCTTGCCGTTCCGAGCTCGATGACCTTCACGTCCTCGATACGCATTGCTCTTCTCCTGTCTTGTCGGTGGTACCAGTCGTGCTCGAGCCGATGGCGGGATCACCGCAGGACGGATGCGATGACCTGGCGTTCAGCCAGGCCTCGACATTCACCAGCTCGAGCAGGCGCACATTCTCCTCTCCCGTCGTCGGTCGTTCCGGACGGAGAGTCTCCTCGATCGCGCCCGGATCGAGAATTCGGTGGGCGACGAGCCGGCCGTCCAGCAGGCGCGCGCGCAGTTCCTGGCGCTTGCGCTGGACGATCTCGCCACAGAACGGGTCGGGCGTGCCCTTCACCCGGCGATCGACGATCGTGTCCGGAAGGCGCCCGGCAAAGGCGGTCCGGGCCATGGCGCGATCGCGGCCGCCCTCGCGCCACTGCCAGCTCGGGATCGCCAGGCACGCCTCCAGGATGGGTTGCGACAGCAGCGGATTGATCAGCGGCGCGACGCGGCTGCGGTCCGCCTCGAGCGTGAGCTGGGCGCGGACCAGCGAGGCGATATGCGCCGCCTTGCCGGGAAGCGCCCAGCGCGGAGCTTCCAGCCAGGGATGGGGGAAGGCCATGTCCCGCAGCGAAGCGACAAGTTCCGGATGCAGGAAGAGCGGATTCGGCTTCCAGCGATAGCCAGGGGGATGGCGGGCAATGCGCACCGCCGCACGCGTCACCCGCAGCGGCCCCGCCCCGGTCTGGCGACAGATGTCGCGCAGCGTCGTGAAGGCACCGGCGCCCGGCCCTTCGTGCAGCGCCCGGTCGGCGAGCGCCGCAGCGGACTGCGAATAGCCGAAGACATTGTCGCCGCCATTGCCGGTGAAGAAGGCATCCGCGCCGATCTGCTCGGCAACCGCCCGGTGCGCGGTCTCGTACGGCTGGGCTTCCACGCGCCCGGCGGGTCGGGGAAGGTGCGCTCCCAGCGCATGGCCGAGGTCGACGGCATCGAGGGCATAGCGCCGTTCGGTGAGCGGAAGGCCGACCGCATCGCAGACGATCTGCGCGAAACCGCGCTCGTCGCCCGCCGGATCGTCAGTGAACAGGGTCAGGCAGGTAGCCTGGCTCCGGGCCTGCGCGAGGCAGGCCGCGACGATCGAGGAGTCGAGGCCACCCGAGAGGCTGACCAGCGGCCGCCGGCAGCGCGACGCCCATGCTGCGACGCAATGCTCGATGGTGTGCCGCAGCCGCTCGGCAACACCGTCGGCGGCCCCGCTGTCGCCAGGATCGACAAAGTCCCAGGGCGACCAGCCCGATATCGTTCGTTCGGAGCAGTCACGCAGCGCCACCGCCTCGCCGGCGCGCAGCTCGGTGATGCCCGCAAGCGCGGTCTCGGTCGTCGGAAGGCCCGCGGAATAGAGGATCCGGCCCAATTCATCCCATGCCACCTGTCCGATCCCAGCGCTCGCCGTCTCCAGCGATGCGATGTCCGACGCGAACAATCGCATGCCATCGATTTCGGCGCGGAAGCAGGGCAGCGCCGCCGACGGGTCGCGCAGGATCTCGATACCCTCGCCTCGGGAGCCCACGCTGACATAGCTGCCCCAATAGGATCGAAGCAGCGCCTTGTTGCCATCGCGTGCCAGCGTGGTGCGCTCTGCGTCGCTGAAGGCAGTGATCGCGCGCGGCGGCCCGTGCCGATAGAAGAGCGTACCGATCACCATCATTCCGGCATCGATGTCGAGGCAGCTGCACGCCGCATTCGTAAGCACCGCGATGGAAGGCGTGCACCGAACGAGCCGCAATCCCGCGCCGTCGGCGATGCGCTGTGCCTGCTCTGCGAGGTCGGGGCGCTGCTCGACCATGAGAAGATAGCGCGGCCTCACCAGACCACCAGGATCGGGGTGTAGAGCCGCACCTGCTCGAGATCGCCGACGACGACCGCGTCTCCCGACTGGATCCAGCTATGCGCCGCGAACGGATGGAGGCGCACGCCGAAGATCAACGCCGCCTCCTGCCCATGACGGCGGCACAGATGGCCTGCGGCGATGGCGCGCGGGAGACATTGGTCGGCAGCGCGCAAGAGCGTCCCGCTTGCCTCGAACGCGCCGGCGACCCTTCGCAGCACGGTCTCGTCGTGGGCGCCCCCCGGGCGGGCGGCACGCGACGCGATGTCGTCTGCCACGATGCTTGCAAGCGAGCGCCGCTTTAGCCGGCGTCGCGCAGCCAACTGGCCGGCGACAGCCACCAGCACATCCCGGATCGATCGCCCGCGCATGCCGACCGCAAGGTCGCGCATCGCGGCCGGATGGCGGGCAGCCAGGGGCAGGCTTCCGGAGCCGGGCTCGGCGACGCCGGTCGCGATCAGCGCGTCGCGCGCAACCGCATCGATCGCCTCTCCCGCGACCCAGCGCTGGAAGATCGCGTCCAGGGCTTCGGGCAGGCAGAAGTACCGATCGCGCGTCAGGTCGAGGAAGACCGCCTGGCGCGCGCAGAGGCACCACGAAAGGCCAGCACGCAGGATGAGCGACATGATGGGATCCGCCAACGAAATGGCGCGCGCCGGTTAGGGCGCGCCCCAGGTCCGGTCAGTCGTCGCTAAGGCCGACTTTGGGCTGGAGCCCGATTTCGACATCGGCGAAGCCGAGCGTGCTGCCCTTGGTGTCGGCGCTCACGACGCCGAGTTCGATGGTGTCTTCGTGCTTGCGGTTCATGGCATTTCTCCAGTTGAGAAACGTCATGGCCATGACCATTCCAATGTACGGGCTTTCGACAATATGAGTAGTTTATAATCGAGTTATAATCCGATTGTTTTCCGACAGGCTTGTCCATTTGGAGAAGCCGGGCGGGAAAAGCATGTCTCGGAACATGCGCCACCACCTTTAGCCGTTGGGCTTGGACATAGTGGTGGCCACCCGGCCGCGTTGGTCTATGTGGCAGATTTGTTGCCGGCTGATATATTGCATGGCCGAGCTCGGAAAAGCCAATTCCTCCGGAATCGACTTAATCTTCATTGCAATTTGCCGAGACGTCATACCGAGCTCTGCCGGTCTTTCAGCCGGCCGAACTCCGCCTATCTCTATGGAGCTGGTGCGTCGTCTCTCGCACGAGCCAGCACGATCTCCCGGGGGCGGCTGGTGTCCACCTCGCGGCCGAACAGCGCGCCGAGCCGCTTTGCCAGCAACTCGGTGTCGTCGACGCGGAATCGCCCGGACACGCGCCGAGCAGCGAGCGAGGCATCGGCCAGCCGGATCGGACGCGCCGAGTCGTGGTTCGCGAGCCCGACGAGCTCTGCCACGGGCGTTCCCTCGAATTCGCGCGCGGCCGTCGGCGACGGCGGCGTCGCTCCGATGGGGCTGGCGGGCGTCGCGCGCACGTCGGGCTGTACGACGAACGAGACACCTTCGCCGGCAACCAGCTTGCGGATCGGCGGCTGCGGGGACGCCGGCGCGCGAGGCAGCACGACATCGATCGCGCCCTGCAGGAGGCGAACATCGACCTTGCCCGCGCGAGTCAACGCGACCTCGAAGATCGTGCCGCGGGCGGTGACGCTGCCCCCGCCGGCGAAGACAACGAAGGGGCGCTGCTCGTGCGCAACCTCGAAGCGCGCCTCGCCTCGCACCAGGCGCAGGCTGCGCTGCGCGCTCCCGATATCGACATCGACGACAGTCCCATCGCCCAGGCGCAGGGTCGAGCCGTCGGCGAGCCGCACCACGCGATCTTCGCCAGCGACCGTGGACAGCTTTCGGTGATCGCTTGCGCGAGCCACCGCTGGAACTTCGCTCGGCGCCGATCCGGGTCGATGCAGGGCCGCCCATCCGCCGATACCGATCGCACCGGCAGCCACCGTCGCCAACGCCATCGCCAGCACGCCGCGCCGGCGGGGCGGCACCGCTGCCGGGACGGGCGCGTCCGGCTCCGCCAGCAGCTTGCCCATCGCGAAGATCTCGGCGGTGCGGTTGTACGCGACCCGACGCTCGGGTCCCTGCGCCAGCCATGCATCGAACTCGGCGCGGCTGTCCTCGGCATCGGGGCTGCGCATGCGGGCGAACCAGTGCGCGGCCTCGCGCGCGAGCGCATCGCCGCCATCCTCCGCCTTGCCGTCGGCCATGGTCATTGCCCCAGGTCCTTGCCGATCCGCACGAGCGCCTCGCCGACATGCCATTCCACAGTTCGGATGCTGATGCCGAGCTGAGTCGCGATGTCCTTGTAGCCCAGGCCGTCCGTCCGGTGCAGCAGGAACACCTGCCGCGTGCGCGGCGGCAGCGCGTCGACCGCGGTCCGATAGCGTTCGCGCATCTGTGCGAGCTCTATGGCGTCCTCCTGGGTTGCGCGGGTCGCAGGCTCGTTCGCCTCGTCGATCGGCACGTGCGACGTGCGGTTGGAGACGCGGCGCGACCGGTCGATGAGCAGGTTGCGCACGATCCGGTTGAGGAACGCCTCGGGTTGGCGCAGCCCGTCGCGGGCGCCCGATCCGAGCAGGCGCGCGAACGCATCCTGCACCAGGTCGTTCGCTTCCTCGCTCGAGCGCAGGCGCGCGTCGAGCCATCGCCGCAGGCGCGGTGCCTGCTCGCGGTAGAGCACATCGAAGCGTGCTTGCCCGTTGCCGCCGCCACCGGGCGACTGGTCGGGATCGTCGTCGGGCCGCCGCATCGCGTTACCGCAAGCGATTGCCGCCGCGCGGGGCGCGGGCATGGAAAGTCGATCGCACGAGAGCCTGTCTCGTGCCGGGCGGTGCCTCGGAGATTACCGCCGACCGTGATGGCCGGAAGCGCTTGATGCCTGGCGGTCAGTCCGCAGCGGGCTGCCGGCTCGAAACCGCGCTGCACGGACGATTCTGCGTCACTTCGCAGGCATTCGCAACAGCTGGCGGACGGCGCTGGATCGCGGCTCCTTCCGCGGGTGGGGCCGGCTTCCGCTTGTCGGGCGCGCCGCGGCGCCCCGCAACCCGGCGATGCCGGGTGCTCCGCTTTCGCTTCGCCCTGCGGTGCGGGCCACCGCCCGTGGCGCGCCCGGTTTGCGTCGCTGTCGGCCCCTCCTGGCCGGCGGAAAGGATCGCTTCCCATGTCCGATATCGATCCCAGGCTGGTTGCGCGCATAGGCGCCGCGGTCGCCGCGCTGCCCGAACCCGAGCAGACGGTGTTCCTGCTCCATGCCGTCGACGAACACGACTTCGCCGCCGTCGCCGCCCGGCTCGGCATCGGCGTGGACGAGGTCGAACGGCTGCTCGCGAGCGCGCTCGTGCGGCTCGGCCACGATCTCGGCGCCGGTGGACGCTGATGGACGACCGCTCGGAAATGGCGCTTGATCGCTCTTCCGGCGGTTGCATCGCCGCCCCGGCGCTCTAGGATTCCTCCGATGCGCACCGATCTCGATCATCTGCCAGCCGGCAAGCAGCGCGAACTCGAGCGCGTGGTGCAGATCCTGTTCGAGGAATTCCGCGACGCGACTGCGACCGCCACGGTCGACTGGAAGCGCCAGGCGCGCATCCTCAAGGTCATTCTCTACGGGAGCTATGCGCGCGGTGGCTGGGTCGACGAGCCGCATACCGCCAAGGGCTATCAGTCCGACTTCGACCTGTTGATCGTCGTCAATCACGAGAAGCTTACCGACCGCGCCGCCTTCTGGTCCACGGCCGAAGACCGGTTGAATCGCGAACTGGCGGTCACCAAGACGCTGCGCACGCCGGTCAACTTCATCGTCCATACCCTGCATGAGGTGAACGACGGGCTGGCCCACGGCCGCTACTTCTTCATGGACGTCGCCCGCGATGGGATCGCGCTGTACGAGAGTGACGGCACCGAGTTGCACGAGCCCAAGCCGAAGACGCCACAACAGGCGCTGTTGATGGCGCAGGAGTATTTTACCGAGTGGTTCCCGGCATCGATGCAGCGCTTCGAACTTGCCAAGCTGAGTATGGAACGAGGGTTTCTAAAGCCAGCGGCGTTCGACCTCCATCAGACTTCTGAATTTCTATACCACTGCGTCCTGCTGGTGTGCACCTTCTACACGCCACACGTTCACAACCTCGGCTTTCTGCGGACGCGGGCGGAACGGATTGATCCTCGCTTGATCGATGCTTGGCCGCGCGACACGCGCGCCGATCGCGGGCGCTTCGAAAAGCTGAAAGAAGCGTACGTGAAGGCGCGCTATTCGAAACATTATCGAATCAGCGCCGAGGAGTTGGCTTGGCTCGCCGACCGGATCGAAGAATTAGGTCGCGTTGTTCAGGTGATTTGCGAAGAGCATCTCGCTGACCTTGAGCGAACCGTGGCCGCGTAGGCAGCATCAATCGAGGCAGCTTTGCGCCCGACCTTTCGCCGTTCGACTGCGATCCTCTCGGCCGAAAGCCGAGTTCAACTTATGCCGGCTCCGGGAAGTTGCGGTCGGTCTGCCCGCGCGCCGCACGATATCGATTTTGGCCTGCTATATATAATGCCTGAAAGGAAGCGGCGGCAGTGCCCCCACCGGGCCTGCCGTAAGAATTTCCCCTACAGAATCCGCGAAGCGTAGTGTCACGGGAAGGCCGTCGCCATAAATGCAGGCGTTGAAATTCACCTTGGTGAGACCAAGCACATCCTTGCAGACTTGGATAATATCGCCTTCCCCGCGTGTGATCTCGATCGACAGCGGGTTGGGCACTTCACGCCCTGCATAAGTATTCAACGCAGCGACAAATCCGGATGACCATAAATAAGCGGTTCGCTCATCCACCTGCAACGTCGTGCCCCGCAGAACTGGGGTTCGTCCAGACCGAAAGAGCTTCACGTCGCTTGACCGCGCAATGCGGACGCCAACCAGCTTCACATCATCGGGCAGCGCGGATGTGAAGCCATCCCACTCATCGACATTGAACCGCGTTCGGGCATGCAGAAAAACCTCTTTTGGCGGCTTTCCATTCTCTGAAACATATTCCTCGATAACCGACGTCATCAGTTCCGCCGCGCCATCGCGACTGAGATGAAACTCCTTGCGTTCAGGGTGCCACTTTCCAATCGCGCCTTTGAATACAAGGCCGTCGCCGGAATTCAGGAACATTTGCGCGCCGCAGCAGGCGCTCGTACCCGTTGGGTCCTGGGCGTCCTTCTTATAGACTATGCCGATATAACAAACGCCCTCTCGCACCGCGTGCAGCTTCCAGGGTCGTCCGCCGGCCTTAAAATAGGATGTCGTGGTCAAATTCCACGCGAGGGTCGCTGGATCCTGCAAGCGGCGGCTGTTCCGCGCAAACAGGGCGGGCGCCTCGAGGGAGCTTTCGCGAACGATCTGAACGACCGCCTTTGTGTCGAGGAGGCGCGCCTTTAGTTGGTTATGGAAATCGAGATCATAGGCATAGACCTTGGCCTCATCCATATCTTCGGAAAACAGGGAAGGCTGAGAGCGAAGCCTCCGCGCGATCCGCGCGTCGATCCGCCTCTCTATGCGCTCTCTTTCCGCGAACGGGATGCGGGATTGGGGCCGCCCTAAAACATAGACTTCTTCTGGGATGACAACAAACCACAGGTCGACATCGACATCGTCTTGCCGCGTCTTTTTCCGGATAGCGCCCTCGAAGAGAGAAACAGCTTCATAAATACCCACGTGGCGATCCGAAATCCGAAGCGCCTTTGAGATATCGCTGGTCGAGATTGGAAGTTCGGCCATCGGCTGCAGCGGCCAGGGGGTTCGGAAAACCGCTTCGAAGCCCGGATAGCCAATCTGGTGCAGAGCATCCTCGCGGGCGGCCGGAATGAAGCCGTTTATGGATTTCACCCACTGCTTGTAGAGTTCGATGCCAGTCGGCGTACCAACTACGCCGACGCGCATCGACGCCGGGCGTCGCTCGTCGAGCGGACCGAAGAGAAACAGGCCCTGCTTCGGGTCATCCAATGTCTGACTATAGCCAAATTCGAGGAGGGGCTCCGCATGGTGACCGACGATGATGCCCGTCATTGCTCGCGGCCCTGCAAATCAAAGGCAAGCGTAAGGCCGACCTCCTCTTCATCGATGTCCGGATCTTCCTCGTCACCCGTCGAGGATTCCTCAATCAAGATCGAGGTCTCCGGATCCAGAGGCGAGACCGGGCATTCAAAATCGATCATGGTGGGTGACAGCCCTATTCCACCGCCGCCGGCGTCCAGGCCGATTTCGTCAGCACCTTCTGACAGGAAGAAAAGGAAGGCGGCGATCAGGTCGCGCCATCGATCGTTCCACCAACTCTTGCAGAAACCGCGTCGTAAGGCGTGCATGCGAGCCGCGCTGTCGAGCGGTGTGATCCCATCTTCCGAGAAGATGACATGCGGCTTGATTACCAGCGTTTCGGGATGGTTTGGGAGGGGCCTTAGCTCTGCTGCAAAATGCCAGAAAACGCTTCGCTTCTGACTAAAGCCTACAAGGGCCTTCGTTCGCTTTTTACCCTCGCGATCTATGAACGGCGCTTTGTTACCCTCCAGTTGGCCGTTTTTCAGAAACCAGCAGTTCGCACCCGACGCCAAAGCAAAGGCAGACAGATTCCTTTGCCGGGCGGTCCGGGCCCAGGCCTGGCGCACAAGATTAGAGACCATTCGTTGCGCAATATGGGATTTGAGGGTCGGAATTTGATTCCATCGACCTTTGAGAAACTCGCTCGTTGCAACGGCTCCGGACGAGTTGGCATTGATCCCCATCAATGCTGCCGACAGCGCTGCGGTGGGCGCGAAGGAGAGGAGCAGGTCTCCGAACTGCACATAGGGGAGTTGAAGCGTTTTCGTATAATCGCCGATCCGATTGGCCGGGACGGGAAGCGTCGAGGCGTAGACCGCCGACGGCCAGCGCCGCACTTGGAGCCAATTGACCGATACCGGATCCGCTCGATCGGTCACGCCTAATTTGCTTTGAAGTCGATCGTGGATAATCTTGCCCACATTCGAGGCAATATCTTTCACGTCCGACGGCACGCGGTCGCCTTCGAGCACTTTGAGCAACTGCGAGAGCCCCGCCGCCCAATTTCCATGAAAATCGAGGATATTGCGGCGCTGCAGGTTGGCGCGAAAGTCGAGAAAATTGGTCTCATCAATCCGAAGCGGAATGACAAAATTGGTGAGACCAAAATTGCGCTCGATCGAGAGGGCAAGGGCGATCTCGTCGAGCACGCCCGGCCGCGTCTGGGCGAGACCGCTGGCGGCGACGATTACCTTAGCCGCGCGGTTTCGTATAATGTCTTCTATCGTGTCCCAAAAGAGCTCGCCACCGCCTAGGCGCTCGAAATCGGTCCAGACCTCATATCCGCTGAGCGTGAGTTGCGTGGAAAGCCAGCTCGCAAAGGGATTGTCATTCGGCGTAGCGTGGCTGATGAAGACAATCGATCTGCTACCCGAGATCGGCGCGCTTCGCACGGCGGGAACGCGTATAGTCTGCCAGCCGGCTGGGTTAGCTTGATCCAGGATGGCGGCGAATGCATCCGTGAAAGCCGCGGCCGAGCCTTTGGTGTCAAGAAGGACCGCGACTGGTCCCTTTACAGCGGTGTCCGATTTGAAGACGCGTTCCAGCACCGCCCGCGCCAATGGCTCGGGTGCCCCCGCATTTTGCCGCATGTGCGCCGGTCCGATCAGGGCCCCCACATCGTGATATTTGGCGCCTGCCTTCTCAAAGATCGAAAAGACAAGTTTTCGGTTGAGCGTTCCGATGTCAAAGCGCGGGACGACGCGCAAATCTATGATGCGCGTCGGCTTTGATGAAATAATCAGCGATAAAAGCTCGGCCTCTTCGACGGCAGCGAAGTCGACGAACATCAGAATATTTGGATCACTCGTCGCAAATAGCGATCGGTCACCCGCCAGCGACTCAAAGGCTTCGGGCGCATGCTCAACCGGACGGGGAGCCGTCTCAACAATTCTGAGGTGTTTCGGGGGCGTTTTGGACAATTCAGCTCTCGGCCAGTTTGGCTTCAAGGTCAGAATAGCTCACCGCGCGCAAATGCCACGGCGTGCCCCAATCCGGTTCGCCCTGCTGTAACTGCCCGAACAGCGGATTCTTAAGGTCGCGATCCTTCATAAATGCCCGTCGATACATGCGGGGTGCCACGCCGACGAAGGGGCGGAACAGCACGCGCTTGCCAGCGCGGCTCGGCGGCGACCAGTTCTTGACGCTGACCTGGATGGAATCGGCGTGCAGATCGATCGCTCGGCTCTTGGGATAGGGTTCGATAAACTGGACTTCATCCACGCCGGCGCTGACGATGTGTCGCGCGCAATAATGACAAGGATAGGTTGTTACAAAGAGGCGGCAGCCTACCGTTGTTATGCCTTCACGGCCTGCGGAAAGCAGGGCGTCCATTTCCGCATGCACGGCCCGGCTGAATTCCAGAAGATCCCCTACACCGCTGGAGCGCAATTCTAGGAGCAGCTTCTGCTTTCGTATTCCATCCGTTGCCTTGAGTTCCGGTATTTCCTCGATGAATCGCTCAATCAGAGAGTTTTGCTCCCTAGTGCTACTGCAAAAAGGGCCAGATCCATTCAAATTCCGATAGGCGCATCGGTGATCGTCGACGTGGTCCGTATGGTCGGTGTCGAAAGTTTCGCCATAGACGCCGCCGCCGGCGCGGGGGACCTCATTCGTACCGGTTGAGACGACATTGCCCGTGCTGTCCACCAACGCCGCGCCGACCTGTCGGGACAGGCACGCGCTTCTGAGACCCGCCCCATAGGCATGATGCATCGCGGTTTCTTCGGTCGATGGTCGGACGATTTCCGAATGGCTGACGATTTTGACCAGTCTGGAGAGATGGTCGTTCACGTTCCAATCGGGATTTGCGGCGCCGCCATCCGTGGTTCGATCAGGTGTGTTGTCGATAAAGAAGTCCGAGAGATGAAATGCGTCCGTGACACGCTGGCCAAATCTTGAAGCGGCCTTAGCGTCGCGTTTCATCAAATCCTCGCCGTCCGTCCTTCCGGCATTCTTATATTTCTCCATGATGCGCTGGAGGCGGACCTTTTCATCGCACACAACGCCGATCAGGACGAACGCATCCTGATAAACATGCCGCAGCAAATCCACCTCGGCCGGGTTCCGTATCGCATCCAAGATGTAGGCTCTACGTTTGCCGTCGGGGGCAATCGCCACGCCCGCTTGCAATTCACTCCCAATCTTGTGTGCGCGCGTGGACCGTATTCTTTTGACAAGAGCCCGTGCCACGGCGGACGCATCATTTGATGCTACGCGCATCTTGTCGCCAAGGTCTTGGAGGCTCTTGGTCGTCTCAAGATCGTTTCTGTCAGACGTCGGCAGAGCCTCACCTGCGTCCGTCGCCCACTGCTCGATCTCATATCGGGCTTTCAAGACCTCGGCCTCGTAGGGACCACCGGGTAGATCAGCTTCTTCAAGCAGGTTGTGAAGGGCTTCCGCAATTTCGCTTGTGCCCGACCCGACATGCCCGACGACCGCCACGATCAACTCATTCGCCGCCGCTTCCAACACGATGTCGCGCGACGGCTTGGCGGATATAGTTGCGTGTTGGGCTGCCCCGACAGCGGATGGGGATGTTTTGGCCATCCAGATGTCATCGCGCACGCCTGCTAACCTATCAAGAGCGGAACTCTAGTTCCGTGGATTTCTGCGCACCGAGAGGGAACCCTGAATGATCGCAATGTCAGCGCTTACAAACTTCGCTGAATTTCATTGCAATGTCTACTTCGCAGGGAGTTGTGCTTTAACTGCGCAGGCAGCAGACGGCTCTAAAACAGATATCAGCCTGTGCCTTAGTCGCTATTCGGCGGCCATTAGCGCTGACTTCTCACGCGTGCGTGCGCGATAGCCTTGTCCCGTGCCTGGATGGGCATCGTGCTCTCCGCGGAGGTTGAGTAAGTGCCTTGGCACCGGCTCAACCTGCTCCGGCGGTGGCGGCGGCGGCGCGACTGGAAGGGCGAGTTGCAATGCCTCACTCGCTCCGGCGTCGAGCAGTTGCCGGGCTATCTCGCGGGCGAGCACCTCACCAAGCAAGGATGGCACGGCGTTGCCGAGCTGCCGCTGTGCATCAGCGACTGAACCTTTGACAACGAAGTCATCGGGGAAGGTCTGAAGCCGCGCCATCTCACGCATGCTCAGCCGGCGGCTCGTCCAATGGAATGGACCGGTTGCGGGGCCGGGTTGCGCCTGAAGCGTCCACGAAGGCTGGTTCTTCGCGAGCTTCAGGAGAAAGGACCAGTAGCGCCGACGCCAGCCGAACAGCGGTTCGCCACCGCCGCGGTCGGTGTGCCAAAGATAGTTCTGCCCCTCTGGTATCGTGGGGAGCAGCGAAGCCCATTTGCCTTTGGCGCAAAGCGATGGATCGGTGGGAGCGATATCGTGGATCGCATCCCATGCAGTGCGATAGGCGGGGCGGTTGTCACCGGACACCGCGAACGTGGGATCGACATGGCTCGCCCTTGGAAACTCGAAGCTGCCGCCGTCCCGCGCACCAATCACGAACAGCCGCTTCCTCAGCTGCGGCACCCCGTGATCCGCTGCGTTGAGCACCGCGATCGACGCCTTGTAGCGCGTGCCATGCTCGGCGTTGATCCGTTCAAGTTCGGATTCGATGAGCTTGAGACCCTCGTCCTTCCCACGGAAGCCAAGCCCCTCGACATTCTCGAGCAAGAACGCCCTCGGCCGCGCCTCCGCCAGCACCCGCATGTACGCGCCGAGCGTGCCGGCGCGGGGGTCGGATAGCCGCTTGGCCTCGCCACTTGCCCAAAAGCCGGACTTGGAGAAGGGCTGGCATGGCGGCCCGCCGATCAGGACGTCGGCTTCCTCGGGCTTCAGGCCGGCTGTCGCGAGGATCTCATCGCTCGAGACCTGGGTGATGTCGCGGTCGATCACCGGCCAGTCCCGGTTCGCGCGCAGGGTCTCGACGCAGCGCGAGTCCAGCTCGAGCGCGACCGAAGTCTCGAATCCGGCGGCCTCGAAGCCGAGGTCCAGCCCTCCGGCGCCGGTGAACAGGCTGATGGCGCGAAGCTTTTTCATGCTCGCTACCCTAGCCGCGCCATTGCCGCTTCGAAAGCCGGTCGCGGATCGTTCGACCACCGTTCGTCGATTATAACATTGCTCGCCAGCTTGCCGTCGCAGGAGCGGTGCGGGTCGAGCGACCACGGCACGACATAGCGAAACTCCCAATTGGTCGTGATCGCGTGAAGACAGCCTGCGACGATGTCGAAGTCGAACGGCGCATAGTAGCGCGAGCAGGGATCGCCCTTAGCGGCCCGCGTCCTCTGAAAGTCGATTCGCGGCAGGTTGAGCCGCTTGGCGGGCACTCGCAGGACATTCTTGCACTCGATCGTGAGCGGCGGACCGCCGCGATAGCGAAGCCGGATGTCCGCGCCGCCTTCGATATCGAGCCGCTCGCAGTCGGAGACGTCGTCGACCTTGGCGAGCGTCGCGCGCAGATGCTCCTCGGCGACCCAGCCGCGCACCGCCATCTTCAGCCGCCGGGCGTTGGCGATCAGTTCGAGGACCGCGTCGGCGTCCATGTCGAGTTCGCGCAGCAGCGGGTGCAGCTCAGTAAGATCGAGCACGCCGGCATCGGCCGGCGCGCGCATCACGCCGGGCAGCATGTCCATGCGGTCGGCGAGCAGCTGGCGCTCGCCAGGCGCCATGCCATAGGCCGCGCGCTCGAAGCGGACGAGATCGAGGAAATGCTCCTGGCGTCCACCGACCAGCACCTCGACCGGTGGCGCCATGGGTCCGCGCGCGAGCTTGGACCGCTCCCATGCGTGCCAGCCCTTGCTGCGCACGGCCTCGACATGCTCGTCCTTGAACTCCAGGCGAATGAACATCCGCGTAGGGTTGTGCGCCTCGGGATCGGCCGAGACGAAGAAGCTCTCCTCGGGATCGATGCCGACGAGGATGGTGGTGAAGAGGCCGAGCGGGTCTTGATAGATTTGGTGGATGTTGTCCGGGCCGAACAGGCGCTTGTCGCCGTATTTGATCTGGAAGCTGCGCTCGTCGGCGGGGCGGTTGCGCGTGGGCGTTCGGGTCGCGCGAAAGGCGTAGGCGATGATGCCCATCCGCGCGCCATCCGGCCCTTCGAAGCTGATCACGCTGGGCGCCTGATTGGCGGGCGAGACATGGAGCACGCGGCAGCCCGACTGCTCTAGGCCGCGCACCATGAAGTCGATGAGCGGCGCCTTGCTCGCAGCGCTCGCGCGGTAGAGGGGAAGGCCGGGAACCATCGTTGCCGTCGTGCCGCGCCGCGACGCGGGCGGCAAGTGCCTAGCGCTCGGCCAGTTCGGTCAGCAGCAGTTCGTTGAGCGAGCTGCGGATCCGGCCCGAGTAGCGCACGCCGTCCTCCTGCGCGATCACCTCCGCGATGGCGAGCCCCGTGGCGAGCCGCGCGACGCCCTCGTTGATCGTGCCGGCATCCTCGACGAACGCTTCGGAGAACGGGTGCCGCATGGAGAGTCGAACCTGCAGCTGACGCGCTCCGTCTCGCCGCGGCGCTGTGCTGACCGCGAGCCAATCCTCATCGCCGCCGTCATAGTCGAGCGCGAGATCGACATCCCAGCGCTCGCCGCCAAGCTCGATCTGCGTGCGCCGCCAGCCGCTTCCATGCTCGACGGCCACCGCTGCCGGCGTGACGCGCGACGGCTTGCGGATCGTGCGCGGCCGAGGCGCCTCCACCGGCGGGGCCGTGGCGAGGCTCGGCTCAGGTGCCGAGGCAGGCTCCGGCGGCGCCCTGCGCTCCTGATCGCCGGCGCGCCAGTTCTGCGCCTGATCCAGGAGCGGCATGCTAGCCCGCGCGAGATGCGCCTTGAGCTTGCTGATCAGTTCCTCCTCAGCCTCATCCCAGCGCACGCCATCCTTGGTGTGGCTGACGGTGAAGCCGATCAGGCTCAGTTCGCCGAACAGCCGCTGATAGGTGAACGAGTTAGAGGAGCCGAACAGCTCGCGTGGACGATAGGGCTCATCGCCGCTGCCCTCTATGACCCGGTCACGGCGAAGCAGCGCGAAGCCGGCGCGCGTGGTCGAGCCTTTGGCGCGAAGCGCCGCCCAGCCCTCCACCCGGCGGCCCCGATCCAGCTCCAGGCGGATCGGCACCCGCCATTCGCGAGGCGCCTCATTTGGGGTGCGCCAATAGGGCGCGACGAGCACCTCGGGCTGGTCGAAGGCGAGCGGCTCGCCGTCGAGCGTGATGACGACATCGCCCCGCGCCAGGAAACTGCGGTATAGGCTGCCAAGATGCTCCTTGATTTTGCCGAGCGTACGGCTGCGCGGCGCGCGCCGCAGGTCGCGCAGCACGATCTCGGTATAGTGTGCGTCGCGCGGCGCAGGGCTGCTCGTGACCTCGAGTTCCTCAGCGGTGCTCGCGACGATTGCCTCGATGTCGAACGAGACGGTGCGCTCGACCGGCTCGCCAAGCGCCGAGGTGCGCACGCTCCAGCGCGGCGAGAGCCAAGCCGCCGCGCTCTTCATGCCCATGCCGAACTCGGAAAGCCCCGTCGCGTCGAGCGGCGCCTCGGCGGGCCGGAACGCGCGCGCATACGCCGCGGCGGCGATGCCTGCCGCGTTATCGCGCACGACAATCTCACCCTGCTCGACGTCGATGTCGATGTCGATCGCGAGCGTGAAGGCCTTGCCCTCGACCTTGCGCAGGGCTGAGCGGCTCGCCTGATAGGACTGGATCGCGTTGTCGACGAACTCGGCCAGCGCGTACCATGGCTTGTAGTTGAGGTGCGGCAGCACGCTTAGCAGGCTCACGCCTGGCCGGATGCTGACGGTCTCGATATCCTGGATCATGCTAGCCATTGGCCACCAGCGACAAGCGTGGCGCCGTGCCCACCAGTTCGCGGGCTACGCGCTCGACGACGTGCGCATTCACGGCGTTGCCGAGCGCGCGGGTGGTTCCCGTGAAGGAGCGCGGCAACGTCTCCAGCTCGCCCATATCCTGCAGCCGCGCGCATTCGCGCGCGGTCATGTAGCGGCGCTCCCATCCGATGATCGGCACCTGCGAGGTGCTCGAGGCGATCAGCGCTGGCGCTGTCGTTGGCGACTTGGCGCGAATCCCCGAGCCGCGCATTTGGATTACGCTGTCCCACACGTCCGTGATTCCAGCATCGAAGTTCCATTCGAACTTCTGATAGCTCGGCTCGAGACCCTCCAGTTGCGGCAGCCAGCGGTCGATCCAGCTCCGATGCTCAGCATAGAGCTGACGGTTGAGATCGATGAAGCCCTTCTTCCAGCCGGGAAATGGCTTCACCCCTCGCGCATAGGGCGGGAGCGCAGCCTCGAGCGCGTCGTCCTCGAGGCCTTCGAGCGGCACGCCGAAGCTTCCGCGCCTATAGCGCGCCGCGCCGCGCGCGGCGAGCGGCGGCGTCGTGATGTAGGGATAGGTCGCGCCGAACTCGGCGGCCCAGACCGGAAAATGGGGCTTCCTGGCGTTCTTCGGATAGCGTCGAACAAAGTCGGCCCAGATCTCGATCGCCTGCTCGATCTTGGGCGAGATGCGCGCGCCGGGCTCGGGCGGCTCGAGCACCGAGCGGATGCTGGTCGGCGCGTCGTCCGGCTCCGGCCAGTTGAAGTTCGTCGCGGGATCGCGCGAGGCGACGATGAACAGCCGCTCGCGGATCTGCGGCACGCCAAAGCGGTGCGGCGAAAGCACCATCTTGCGCACGAAGGGGTAGCCCGCGTGGCGAAGCTCGCGGTCGAGCCAGCGCCAGGTGCGTCCACCATCGTGACGTTCGAAGTTCGCCACATTTTCCAAGATCACGTAGCGCGGCCGCCGCGCCTTGATCCAGGCGATGACCACGCTGGCGAGGTCGCCATTGCGCTCGCAGGCCAGGCCCGCCTGCGCGCCAGCCTTGGAGAATGGCTGGCACGGAAATCCACCGCAGAGCAGGTCGAAGTCCGGCACAGCCCGAGGATCGATCTCGCGGATGTCGCCGGCCGGCTCGATGCCGAAGTTCGATTTGTAGATCGCGCGCAGTTCGGGATCGATCTCCGAGGCGAGCACGCAATCATGGCCGAGCCGGGACAGCGCGAGATGGAAGCCGCCGAGACCGGCGAACAGGTCAACGAACCTGAGCTTCCCCACCTTCAGCGCACCCCCTTAACCGCAAACACGCGCGACGCACGTCGCGCTAGCATCTTCTCGACCAGTTGCTAGCCAATACGCAAGCGGGCATGAGCAAAATGGTGGAAATCAATGGTTGCGCTCGCAATTTCGAAGCGGCACCTCTGCGAGGCCTGCAGCGTGATCCACGCTTAAGGGAGGGGCATTTGGACGAGATCGAGTATGGCGATATCGCCACGCTGCTGAGCAGCCTATCACGGCGCCCGCAGTTGCCTGCAAACGTGTCGGCGCAGCCGCCGAGCGAGTTTAAATCCGAGGATGTCGGTTTTGAGGACAATAGCTGGCTCGCCCGCGTGGTCGATGTGCAAGGATGGCTGCGTCTCGAAGACGCGCTGAGGCCAGACGATCCCGAGCCAAAGATTGCCGAAACTCTCTTCGCGCAGCTGGCACAGGATTCCGATCAGTTGCGCTTTACCGTTACTGACGGCGTGGTTCGCATGACGGAGGCCGGCGTGCAGGCGCTAGAGACGCGCCTGACGCGCGCCGACGCGCGCAGCCGGCAATATTCGGATTCGATCGAGGAGGGCGCGACCCGAGCGACAGCGTCAGCAGAATGGGCGCACGAGTGGGATGAGCCTGAGGCGAGCGAGCCGCGCAACATCAACGCTAGCGTCGACACCTGGCCGATCGTCGAATTTGTCGGCCACGCGATGGACAATGAGCTTGATCTCGATCCGCCCTATCAGCGCGAGTATATTTGGTCGACGCCGGACTCGCAGAAGCTGATCGAGTCGGTGCTTTGCGGCATCCCGCTGCCATCGATCATCCTCGCGAGCGTCGCGGATGACGACAAGCTGCAGATCGTCGACGGCAAGCAGCGCCTGACCTCGCTGCTGCGCTTCGTCGGAGCCCACCCGAGCGCGATCGCCTACGCCAAGGAAAAGTCCGACCTCGAGCTGTTTCGGACCAACTTCCGAAGGTTCGCGAAGAAGCACCAACTCACGACCGACGACATGCGGACCTACTATATGCCGTTCAAGGCGCGCACCTACGACAGCGGGGACCCGCTTCGTCCCGTGTCGGGCAAGTTCTTCGACGAGATCAAGGACGTGCAGATCTCGATCGGCGGGAAGCCGACCACCGTCCGCAAGCTCTTCGAGTCGAACGCGTCCGTCTACCGCATTCCCATCCTCAAATATGAGGACACCGATGTGCGTGACATCCACAAGGTGTTCACGATCTACAACAAGCAGGGCGTCAAGCTGAACGCGGAGGAGATCCGCAACGCCGTCTACAACCACCTCAAGATCATGCAGTTGGTTCTGTACATCGGTGGCGATCGCCCTGACCCGGACATGGCGCGGTACGCGGTCGATGCGGGCATCGACCCTACGTTCGCATACTCGGTCATCAACGAGATGGGCTTCAGCACCACGCGATTCCGCCGGAGCAAGGTCCTGCTGTGGATGATCGCGACCCTGCTTCATCCGACCGGCACGCCTGGCCAGCTTCGCGCGCCATCGACCGCGACACATATCGACGGCTTCCTCGACGCAATCGAGCCGAAGGACGGCAAGCTGCAGCGGCTCAAGACCAACGCCACGCTCACTGTGCTGGCGCGCGCGCTGGTCGACGCGATCGAGCTTCATGCCGAGGCGGAGCAAGCCTGGCATCCACGCTTCCGCGGCAAGAAGGAGAATGGCAAGTGGGAGGAGCTGGGCGCGGTCGCGAGCCTCGGCTCGTGCCTGCTGCTCGTGCTGCTTGGAAAGCGTGACCTGCTGCTCGACAGAAGCGAGGATGTGCGCGCGCTGACCAGCACGAAGAAAGGTCCGGACAGCACGCAGAACAAGACCCAGTGGCAGCATATCTCAGACTCGCTGATCAGCATCATGGAGACGCTCGGCGTGACTCCCGAGGAGAGCAAGGCGGTCCTGGAGGAGCGCTTCGGCACTTCTGCCATCGATATCCTTGCCGAGCTGCGCACGCTGCAGGTTGATGGCTGAGAGCCCGGCTCTCGGCTCGGTCACGGTCGTGCCTGCGCGCGAGGGCGACGCCGACCTCGCGCAGCTGGCTGAAGGATGGTGGCCGCACTACCGCGCGGCTGCGGCGCGCCAGCTCTCGGCGTCCGCGATGGCGGTGCTCGAGGCTGACGCGCGCTTCATCGTCGACAAGGCGCTTCCAATGAGCGCCGAAAGCATCGACCCGAGCGCCTGGCCGGAGGATGGCGTCCGGACGGGGATGGTTATCGGATCAGTGCAGTCCGGCAAGACCGCGAGCATGCTCGGCGTCGCCAGCCTCGCGCTCGACCGGGGCGTCGATATCGTCGTGCTGCTGGCGGGCACGCGCGTCGGGCTGTGGCTGCAAACCTATCAGCGCATGCTCGAGCAGCTTGATGGATCAAGCTTCGAGACGGCGTATCAGCGCAACGCCGCGCGGCTGCTGCTGCCCCAGCCCGAGGACGTGCTGGGTGCCGAGCGCCTTGGACCGACCAGCTACCTCAAGCGCGCGCAGGCGACGCTCGCCGTGCGCGCGGGGCGGCCGATGCTCATCGTGGTGCCGAAGCTCGATGAGCATCTCAACCATCTCGCGCGGATGCTGAGCGCCGTGCTCGGCGACGCCGTGCTCGACGCGCGCGCGCGGCCCACTACGCTGCTCGTGCTCGACGACGAGGCCGATGACGCCTCGGTCCTCGATAGCGCCGCTTCGGAGAAGATCACGCCACGCTTCATCGCGGGACTGTGGAGCGGCAGCCACCGCAGTTCGACCAGCCGGCATCCCAAGCTGCGCGCGAGCTACGTCGCATATACCGCGACGCCGCAAGCCAACTATCTGCAGGAATCGCATAACCCGCTCGCGCCGCGGCAGTTCAGCGCCGCGCTTCGCGTGCCGGCACAAACTGGAGAGGTCGATCCGCGCCAGCTCACCTTCCGTGAGCCTAAAGGTCTGCTGGGCTATTATTGCGGCGGCGACCTCTATTATGAGCAGCTGGCGAGCCTCCCCGGTTCGCTCGCCAACGCCTATCCGTCCCCGGTGCAGGAGCCAGGCGAGACCGGCCAGGCATTCGCCGAGCGGCTCGCCCAGGTGCGGTGGGACATGATCGGCAGCGCGATGCGCCACTATCTTGTCGCTGGCGCCGCGCGCCTTCTGCTCGACCGCAAGCGGCTGAGCGCGGTCGAGGGCGCGGTGTTCAGCGCGCTCGAAGACCTCAGGGCGGCGCTGCCAAGCCCGCACACGATGATGTTTCATCCCTCCGCTCGCAAGGATGCGCACTTCCAGGCAGCCGAGGATCTGGCTCGCTGGTCGATGAGCGCCCCCGGCGGCGAGGCGGCGATCGAGCTGCCTGAGGACGCGGCTGGCGATCCAATCGTGCGGCTGGATCCAGAGGGCCTCAAGCGCCGCATCGGCCTCGAGGAGGACAAATGGCGAGACTGCCTAGCCAGCTTCGAGGAAAGCCGGCTGGCGCTCGCCGGCCTCCCCGGTGGCAGCTATCCGCCGACCGGCGCCGATCGATGGAACGAGGTTCGCTCGCTGCTCGAGGAGGAGGTGCTGCCCCGCGTGGCGATGCGTATCCTCAACAGCGATCCCAATGCGGACGACCGGCCCGCGTTCGAGCCGATGCTGGCGGCGGACGGATGGCGCGCGCCAGCAGACATCTTCACGATCTTCATCGCCGGAAACATCCTGTCGCGGGGCCTGACGGTCGAAGGGCTGGCGACGAGCCTCTTCCTGCGCAGCAGCAACGAGCCCGCCGCGGACACGCAGATGCAGATGCAGCGCTGGTTTGGCTATCGCGGCCCCTATCTGCCGTTCTGCCGGGTGCTGCTCCACGCCGATCAGCTCGCCCTGTTCCGCCAGTATAATCAGCGGGACAAGGCGCTGAAGTCCTTGGTCATCCAGCGCATGGCCATGCCCGACGAGACGCTGGAGGCGAGCACGCTGGTGCTCGAGGGCGAGAGCTTCGTCGCGACCAGCAAGGTAGACACGCGCAAGGCTCCATTGAGCCCGGGCGCGAGCCCGCAGATCAAGCTTGTCGAGCGTGCCGATGAGCGCCTTGCTGATGTCAATGTCGGAATCGCTCGCGATGCCTTGGCGAAGGGCCGCTGGAGCGAGATCGATTCGAACCGCGACCTCGGATTGATCCGGGACCAGCCGCTCAGCCTGCTCGAACTGGCCGACCTGCTCGACACCTTCCGCTACACCCGCCACGATCCCTGCCGCGACGAGGAGCTGAGCCGACGCTGGGTCAGCCTTCAGCACCTGCTAAGCGTCGACGAGCCGTTCTTTCGGCCGCCCGGAGACGCGCCCAAGCCCTATGCAGCCCAGCCGCGATCCTGCCCCTACTCGATCGCCGCCTATCTCCGGCTGTGGCACGCCATGACCCATGGTCATCACTCGCCCGGGTTTCACGCGACCGACAAGGCCGATCTCCCCTGGTCGCAGCTCGACGCTCGCAAGAGCCCGCGCTTCTACCTGGCGATCCGATCTGGCGAGCATCGCGCAACCGACGCGGTGCTACGCGATGCCGGGATCGGCTCCATGGAGCGGGCGCTTGGGCCGCTCGATCAGCTCAACACGCTCTGGGGCAGCCGGGGCTATGGCAGCGGCGGCTATCTTGGCGACCAGTTGATCGACTATCATCACCACAAGACACCTCCGATCCCACGGCTGCAAGGCGGACAGACATGGCGACCGCGCGGTCACCCGGGCCTTGCGCTTCTTCATCTGATCAAAGACCCAGATGGCGGTCCGGACATGGTCACGATCGGGCTTGGCTTGCCCGATGGGGGGCCTGATCATATTGCGGCACTGCGTCGCTGATGCCCGCCGCCCCTTCCTACGAGGTGCTGCGTGATCGGCTGGAGGCGCTCGGTGTACCCGAAGGCGAGGCGCGCGAACTGATCTGGATCGTGCCGGGCCGGCTGGGCGCCGCGGTGACGGCGGTCGGCGCGTTCGAGATCTTCCTGCTTGGACCGCAGCTTGAGGCGCGTTCCGCGACGGTAGCGGCAAGCCTCCAGCATGATCGCTGGAACCCAAGCGGCGGCGGGGCGGTCTTTGAGGCGAGCCGCGTCCTGCTCGGCTCCGACGCTCATTTTGCGGCTGTCGCAGCGCTGATAGCGACCGAGCTTGGCCGGCTCGATCTTTCGAGCGACGCGGCGCTCCAGCGCGCGTTCAACGAGGTCGAGCCCATCATCGAGCTGGCGATCCGTCGCGCCGCCTTGTCGAGCGAGACGATCCTTGGGCTGCTCGCTGAACTGCAGGTGCTGCGTACCCTGCTGCTGGCAAGCCCGCGAGACGAACGGTCGAGCAGGCTGCCAGCATGGCGTGGCTGGGCGCCCGGACGCGACTTCGCGATCGGTCCTCATGGCCTTGAGGTGAAAGCGACGCTGGGCGCCGCCTCGCGCCACAAGTTCAGCGGCGTTCATCAGCTTGAGCCCCAGCCCCTGCCGGATGGCGGGGTCGAGAAGCTTCACCTGCTGAGCGTCGGACTCGAGCTGGTCGAGCATGGCGGGCAGAGCTTGCCTGAGCTTGTCGATGACCTTTTGTCGATGCTCTCCGATGGAGGCGACGAGCGCACGCCCGTCCAGGCGCAGCTGCTCTCTATGATCGCGAGCTATGGTGGTCCTGGCGCGCCAAGCTACGAGCATGACGCGATGCGCGGCTGGAGCGTGTATCAGCAGCGCTACGCGCTGACCTTCACGCGCCTCTATGAGGTGGAGGATCCCGCGATGCGCCTGCTCGACCGCGGGCTGGTCGAACAGACCTTCGCGGCACCGGACAGCCTCACCTTCGAGCTCGCGCTTCCATCGATCGTGTCGGCGTTCAACCCGGCCCAGGATTGGCAAACTGAAATTGCGACGATGATCGCCGATTAGCGGGTGTTCACTCGAGACGCCGGTGATGGGAGCGTCCCATTAGACCGCATAGGCACCCGGTCCAAGACGCTCTCTCGAGACTGCTTCTATAGCTAAATAGCTCGCCTATTCGCGCCGCATTGGAGCGGATCCCTCTCGACAAAGGTGACGAGATCGCGAAACGCGATCAGCCGAGCAATGAGGGGCGTCTCATATGACAACGGCGGAACGACGTTTGATCGCTCAGCGCGATAGATACACCGCCGCGGTGACGGGAAACTGGCGCGGCTATGAGCAAGACCTACTGATCTCACTAGTTCGAGCTCTCGACTTCGCCGCTTATTTGCAGTGCGTCTCAAGGGCCGACCACGGTAGCCAGCCCGCGATGATACTTCGCGGCGCGGCAACGGCGCTCCGCCCGCTTCTCCAAGCGGTCCAAGGTATCTCCGGACCGCTTCCATGGGGACCCAGCCCGCTTGAGTACCAACCTGCGTTCGACAATCACTTGGCGACCTGCGGCCGCTTTGCGACGGCGATTCGCTTGGCGGCGATGGAGCGTTACGGCTTAACCAAAACCAAGGTCGTCGGCGACAGAATCCTCATCGAGGCCGTGCCCGACGTCGAGGAAAGGATAGAGGTCGAGGCAGGACACGCGGCAAATGCGCGGGCACGCGCCGCATTGCTCGAACGGCACCCCAATCTGGCGGTGAGGAACCCAGAGGTGCGTAGGCGCTTGGACCGCTACGGCCAGGTCGTCGAGGGCTGGTTCATTGGTTACGACAACGACCAGTTCTTAGTTGACCACTATCGGGGGCACGCCGGCATCGAGGCCGCCGGTACGATCGAAGCTCACGCGCTGCCGGCAACGGCCTCGATAGGCGGTCGTCCTTTCAGCGACTGGAGCGATGCTTCTACCGCCGCCTACGGGACGGTACTGCAGCACGTCGATGCCGCCGGCTGCCTGTGCGAGCGCTTCCCAGAATTGAATCCACGCAACGTGCTGACGGTATTCGCTCGGCGGGACGATATCGTCGACGTCCTGATGGAACGTGGAAACGATCGAACTCGCGCGGAGCAGTTGATGGCCGGGCTTTCCCTAGATGCCGAGAACGTGGCATGGGACGAAAATCGGCACGAGATACCGCTTCCCTACTATATCGACGCTGGCGCAGATTTCGTTCTACTGCCGCTCTTCGGCGGCCTAATGAATTCGCATTCGGGCCTTCTCGACCATCTTCGCCGAACCTATCGCACCGATTGGGATACGATCGTCGAAGGTCGCGAAAGCGTCTTCCGCGAAGACCTGCGGCGGCTCCTCCCGGAGCCGCGATACAAGGTCCTCGAAAAAGGTCTCACGCTTCGTCGAGCGGACAAATCCAAGCTAACCGACTCCGACGCAATCGTCCTGGACCGAGACACCGGCGTCGTCGTATTCGTGCAGCTGAAATGGTACGACGTCCACGGTTTCTGTTTGAAGGAGCGCGACAGCCGACGCGCGAACTTACTCGAAAAAGGCAACCAATGGGTCGATAAGGTTCACGGGTGGATCGGCGGCCGAACTTGCGCCGAGATCGCTAAATTTTACGGATGGGGCGATGCGGCCGATGTCCCGCCCGAGCTCCTTGTCATGGCACGTCACTCCACCCGCTTTACGGGAGAGACGAGATTTGATCCCCGCGCTTCGTGGACCAGTTGGCACGCCCTAACGGAAGCGATGCACGACCCGGCATGCGAAGGTTTTGTCTCGGCGATCACCGAGAGTCGCAATCGCGAGCGGAAGCGGAAGGATTCCGGTGGCACGTCCATCATCGAGCTGCCGGGCATGACGGTGGAAGTTCACACGCCAGCGAGCGGAGCCTAAAAGTCCGTTTGCCGGTGCCGCGGAGGCCCGAAAAATGGTCCTTGGCGAAGCAAACGATCTCCCTGGCAGCGCCCACTATGCCACTTAACATCTGTGAGACGCGGGTGCGGAGATCGTTGGTCAACTCAATCGAGTCGCGTTCCAAGGTAGCGCACCGTCACGCCGGATTGCCGCAAAATTCGAAGGGCGGCGCGCTGAGCCTCGATCCAGCGTTGCTCGCCCGCAAATCCTCTAGGCAAAACGATGCGCGCGATCCCCGACCAAGAAATGGCACGCGCGCAATCGCTGCAAGGGAACCGCGTGCAGTACATGGTCGCACCGACCGTACTCAGCCCGGCCTGCCATGCTTTGAACAACGCTGCTCGTTCGGCATGTTCTATCACGAAATAGCGATCCCCTCCCGCTATGCTTTCGTTCGCCTTCGCCATCGCGGCTGCAAGGCGCGGCGGTAGCACGTTAGCCGATCTCGACAATTCCAGACCATCTTTGACAATGATTGCAGCCACGCCAGATTGGGCTACGATTTGTGCCTTGGGATCGTCGGACTGGCTGCGCTCTTCGAGAGCGATCGCCATGAAATGATGATCAATCTCCGTCTGGCTAGAGAAATCGGCCGGCGGGTAATTCGAGATATCGGGGGGGATCATCGCGTGGTGCTTACTGAGGCTGAGATCGTCAGCAAGGGGATTGTAAGGAACGCGGCACCGAAAGGGCAGCGAGCCACGACATACGATGCCACCGTGGGAGCGATATATCGCGGAGGCGAGTTGGTCGGAGCATCGAGCTTTAAACTTCCGCCGCGAGGCATCGTATGGGTCGTTTCCGCCGAAACCTTCGTCCTGCCCGACACGGTCACCGGGTTGGCGACGCTGAGGACGACCTAGACGCACGATGGCGTGCTGGCGCTCAACGTCGGGATAATCGATCCGGGTTGGGATGGTCCGTTGGCTGCCGCGCTGGTGAATTTCGGCAGCAAAACCTTTGTAATCAAGAAGGGCGAACCCTTCTTCCGCATCCTTTTCCACGAGCATCACGCCACGGGGCACGCGGCAGTCGTGAAGGACGTCGCGACCTACGAAGCCGCCATAATGGACAAATCGAAGATGTTCTCGCGAACATTCTTGGACATGGATTCTCTCGTTACCGAAGTCTCGAATCGCGTCCTCAAACTTCCGCAATGGGCCATAGCGCTCACGATTCTCGGTCTTTTTCTCGCCCTCCTCGGCATCGCCGCGCCCATCGGATACAGTGTCTGGAGCGATGCGAGACTCAGTAGCGCCAAGATGGATTCATTGCAGAAGCAGATCGACGATATGAAGGCCGGGGCGACCTCGGAGATGCGATTGCGCGACGTGGAACGGGAGCTGGCCGATCTCAAGAAGCGCCAACAACGTCCTGCTCCGACGGCTCATAGGTGACCGCAACTGCGTACACGATCCGTGTGACCGACGTACGGTTTGAAGACGGGCAGGGTGGCTTAGAGCCGAGCGATTGCGCTGATCGTCGTATCAACTGCGCGCAGTCTGCGACGGTGGTACTCGCCTATCGTGCGAGCAAGGCCAACCGCGTTGGCAGCCTGGTAATGGCTAAGCAGCGCGCCGTATTCGGCGGCGACGTTGCTCAGTACTTGGATCTCCACCCTACGAATGAGCGCTAGGCGGTCATTCAGGTTCTCGACGGCGTGGGCGCATTCTGCGCTGCCAGTGAGACGAGCAATCCCAAGAAATAAAGCCGGTATCGCCGCTACGAGGTCCGGCGTTGGTGAAGACGGTAGCTCCGAGACGTTCGCCACTCGATGTCGAAGACCTCTGGCCGCCATCCTGATAGTTTGATCCGTCCAGACATACAGATCGCGGAGCGTCGCCTCCGTTATGAGCGGCACGCGGAAACCATTATGGTCTGGTGCTTCGACTAGGCGCTCGCCGGTGAGACGATGCAGCGCGTCGCGAATTGGCGTGATGCTCGAGGCGATCTGCTTGCCGATCAGGGCAGGCTCGATCGGGCTGCCGGGGGGTAGCTCGCCCTCGGCCAACATGCGCTTGAGCTCGTTGTAGACGCGCTCGAAGGTTGCGCCGGGACTCATGGCCTTATCCTCTGGTGCGCTGGCCGGCGACGTGCGCCTCGATCAGCGCCTGCTGGTCCGGGCGCAGCGCATCGACCGCTCCGATTGCGTGGTTGGGTGCGTCGTGGAGCAGGATCGACGGGCATTGGCCCTCGTAGTTGCCGAGATTGGGCCGGTGCTGGCGGTAGCCAATGAGGGCTGCGAGCTCGGGCGGGAAGTGACGAGCAGTCTCCGGCGGATAGGCTAGCCACTGGTTCTCATAGGGCTTTAGCCAGCCCAGGCAGTAGCTGACGATCGCGCCGCGGCGCGTGGCGAAGCTGCGGTTGCCGCCGGCGCCGTGCAGCGTCGAGCCGAGGAACACGAGCGCGTCGCCGGGATCGAGGTCGATGGCGACCGGATCGGTATCGGGGGTCGGATCGAGCGCCTTCGGGCCATGGCTGTCGGGCCAGAGCAGCGTGGTGCCGTTCAGCTCGCGATAGGGCGTGAACGGCCACATCACGTTGACGAGATATTCGGTCGTGCCGATGGCGCCGCGCCACATGTCCTGGTCCCGGTGCGGTAGCTGCGGCAACGCGCCCGGGTGCAATGCAATCGCCTGGGTAAGGTTTAGTTGAATGCAGTCGCACCAAGGCCCGAGGATATGCTCGGCGATGCCGAGGATCTCGGGGTGCGTGACCAGCTCGGCGGCAAGGGGGCTGCGAGCGAGCAGCCGCCCGAAGCGCTTGGTGCGCTCGCCATAGAAACCGCCCCGGCAGAACGGCGTGTCGGCGAAGGTCTGCGCAAGATCATCGTCGAGCGCCCTGATCGTCGCGCTCGGGAGCGCGTTGGGCAGGATGCAATAGCCCTGGTCCAGCAGCTGTCGCATCGGGGCGGGGGCCGGATGGGCGATGGGCTCGAGCCTGGTGGCCATCACGCTGCCTCCTGCTCGAGCTCTCCCGGGGCATGGATGCCGTTGGCGTCGAGCAGCGCGAGCGTGTCCGGGGTGATCTCGATCCGGAGCGCGCCCAGCGTCATCCGGTCGATCGTGCGTGGCTGGCCCAGCAATTCGGCGTGCCAGCCGAACTGGAGGATCTGGTCGAGCCATCCTTGCTCGGCGACGCCGGTATAGGTCGTGATGCCGTGGCCGAGCGCATAGTGGGCGAGCGCGGTGACCAGCGCGTCGCGCCATCGCCGGCGCTCAAGCGCGCGGAGGTTCCGGTCCAGGCAGAACCGGGTGATCTCCCAGGTGCCGGGGCCCGTTGGTGCGGGTGCGGCGCACAGCTCTGCGAACAGGTCGCTCAGGATGTGGGGTCGGGTCGTTGGCAGCAGCCGCGCCGATGCCAGGTGATTCTGGTCGCCATCGGCGAGAATCAGATAGCGGGCGTGCGCATCGTCATACTGGTCGATCTCGAACCGGTCGGCGAGGACCGGCAGGTCCCAGCCGAGCAGGTCGACGAACACCCGCTTCCTGGCTTCGAACATTGCGCGCATCACAGCGTCGCTGGCGGCACTGTCGTCGTCCTGGGTGAACAGCATCGTCGGGCTCCCCATTTCCTGGAGACCCGATGCTGTGCCTGGCGGCCGAAGCTGACCACTCCCCAGAAATGGGGAGTTTTAACGGATCATCGCATCGGTGAAGGTGAGCGCCCCGTCATAGAGGGCATGGATCGCCAGCTGGGTCTTGTTGAAGACTCCGTAACGGCGCCGCGCCTCCTTCATGTGCTGGATCGCCGTGCCATGCCCGATGCCGAGGATCTGCGCCGTCTCCCACTCCGACTTGCCGCGCCCAATAGATGCAATCGCGCTGCCGGTCGCTGAGCCTTGGCCGGTCGAGGTCGAGACGGCGCAGGCCCGAGAGGCGGCGCGCGGCTTCGAACGCCGCCGTGCCGACGAACTGCGCGAGCGGGATCCACTCGACGCGGTAGCTCCGGCCCTGGACGGTAGCGAACGAGCACGAGCCCTCCGACTCGCCGGGAATGTGCGCGGGCACAGTATAGCCGTCCCCGAGACCGGCACGCTTCGAGTGGGCGATGATCTCCTCGTCGCGCCGGCTCAGCTCGATGAGCTCGCGCAGCATCGTCCAGGGAAAGCCGAGATTCCGCAAATGGCTCGCCCGGTGCACCGGGTCCGAGCGGCCAAGCCCCTCGGCATCGAAGAACGCTTCCCATTCGGCGGGATAGTTATGGATACGAATCAACGGCTGTGGCGCCCGCCAGATGTCGACATGATGGGTCAGCGCGTAATAGCGGAACCCCATTTCGCGCGTGATCGCATCAACCAGGCGGTCGAGCTCGACGATGCTGGCAGCGGCCTCCGCCGCGCTTGCGAATTGTTGTGCTGTAGCGACTACCATGAGCATTGCCGTACCGATACGGCGCGCACCCCAAGCCGCGGCGCCCTTGCCCGAGCCATGCCCTTGCCGCGCGCACCGCTTTCCCGTCAGCGCGGCGGTCGGATCGATAAGGGGCCGTGTTTAGTCCGTTCCGGGCGAGAGGGCAAATTCGCGTGGCAGCAACCCGGGCTAAGTCGCTCGGCTGCAAGCCCAATGCCCCGCCGGATTGGCGATGGGGCTCGCGCCTGACCGCCGGCCGGACTGGCGCGACAGCGCGCCCTACCGCGCGCTGGCCGGAATCGATCGCGCCGGCCTAGCCTGGGAATGGCTACGCCGCGATCCAGCCTATGCGATGTTGAGCGCTCGGCTGCGGAGCGCCCGCGGCATGGCACCTCATCTCGAGATGGAGGCGGACGCCCGGGCTTTCGGGCTGTGCTTTCGCCGAGGATGCCGCCCGCCCCGCACCCGAGGCGCGCCTGCTCTGGCACGCGGATCTCGACCCGTTCGTGCTGCAGGTCCGCGCCTTTCCGGTCGAAGGGTCGGACCCCGAGGCGATCGACCTCGCGCGCCTGATGCGCTGGGCGACGATCGTACGTGGCGGCGGTCGAGAGCATGTTGCCCTGTCGGATGGCTGGCATCGCATCCGGATCGACGTCGTCGAGGGCACGCTGGTCGAGGAAGGCCCGGCGCGCCTCGACTATCTTTTGTCCGGGCTGAGCACGGTGGATGCCCATGTCCTGACCCTTCGGCGAATGCTGGGGCTCTGGCGCACTGGACGCTTCGCCGGAACGCTCTATCCGACTGAGCCAGGTCTGCCGCGGCGACTTGAGACACTGCGCATCGGGGATGCAATCGCGGCAGGCGCGTCGTACCGCGAGATGGCCGTCGCCCTCTATGGCGAGGAGAGCGTCCGTGCGGAGTGGAAGGGGCGATCCGACTTCCTGATGTCGCGAATTCGACGGCGCGCATCCGAGGCGCGGGCTATGGCGGCGGGGGGCTGGCGTAGGCTGGTTGGCGGTTGAGCCTTCCGTTCGCTGACCAACGCGGCCGGAAGGCCGTTGCTTGCTCGTTGCCGTGCAAGCCGCTTCGTGCAAACCTTGAGCGGGGCATGCTGAAGGCAATGCAACAGGTGGGGCTAGGTGGGATCTTCAGAAGTGATCGGCGGCATGGCGACTGCGGCTGAACTTGTGATGCACTCGTGGAACAACATCTTTGCCGCGCTCGCGCCGCTGATCGACACTTGTGGCGTCGATCTTGGTGTGCAGAGCAGCACCAAGCTGAACCCCGCCGACGATACAAAGAAGCGGAGTTTCGAATGCCAGGTCTGAAGTCTAGTGCGCGGCAGACGATCAATGCCATCCGCAATCAACTTCGCGACCAATATGGCCCGGCCTCCGTCATCAAGGAAATCATCCAGAACGGCGATGATGCCGGTGCAACGCGGATCGCCGTCATCGGCTTCGCCGGCCTTCCGGGAGCCAATAACCCCTTGCTGCGAGGGGCTGGCCTGCTCGTCGTAAACGACGGGACGCTAACCCGACAACAGTTCGACGCGATGGCTGAGGCGAGCGGAAGCGACAAGGCGCGCGATGTGGCGAAGATTGGGCGCTTCGGTCTCGGCCAGAAGTCCTTGTTCAATCTTTGTGATGCCTTCGTCGTTCAGGGATGGATCGAGGACGAGCACAACATGCTCTCTCATCAGATCATCAACCCCTTCGTCGAGCTCAATCCCAACGCCGACACGCCTGCGCGATCCTGGGAGAGCTTCGGCGATGCCGACAGCGCGGCGATAGCCAATGCTTGCGTGGAAGCTGGATTCGGCACGAAGGGCGTCGCGATTTATATTCCCTTTCGCAGCGCCACGCTGCGCCCTTCCCCTGGCGGCGGATTCACCACCCACGAGCCCAGCCTCGCCGCCATCCTCGCGACCTATGGCGAACGGACCGCGCTTGCCCGGATTGCGTCAGCACTTCGTCACGTCAGCACCATTTCCATCGGCATGAAGGGCGGCACCATGGTGCGGCTCTCGATCGACGAACGCAGCACCCGACTCTCCGGGCCTATAATGGAGGGGGCTTTCACGCGGGTCTTTGCCGGGACGATGGACCTAGGCGAGCCCGGCGCGTCGTCGCGGTTCAGCGGGCGCGAAACGCAACTCGGGCAAGAAATCGCAGGTGCCTTTACTGAGGACAGCCGCTGGCCAACGACCGTCGATCATGACTTCGACAACATCCCTGAGAAAGCGGCACCCCATGGAGCGGTAGTCGTCACCCGGGCGATCGGAGTGCCTGAGGCCGCCCTCCATATCCATATCGGCGCATTCCTGCCCGTCGGCACCCCGCTCGAGACCCGCATACCGCTCGGTGAGCCGACCATCGGCCGGATCGATCTTTTTCTGCATGGCTATTTCTTCGTCGATAGCGGCCGCCAAACGGTCGCCTTCGACCCCGTGCCGGGCGATTCTGACCAGACTTTGCGCAATGCGTGGAACGCGATGGTGCGAAAGGACGCGACCCTTCCCCTGACCCTGCCGCTTTTGCTCGCCGCCTTCGACGACCTATCGCTCACTGCCTCCCAACGACGTGTCGTCGCCAGGGCGATCCGATCGAGCCAATGGTGGGACAATTTCGCGACCTATGCCGCTGGTGAAAGCGCGCTCGTCGAGGGCTTCAACGATGCGGGCGCGCTGCATTGGACCTTGGCGCCTGCCGCCTCGATCAGGCCCCTTGCGCCGACCGATCGGCTTGCGCCGGACATGGTCGCGCGCCTGTTCCCCGGCTTCTTGCAATGGGCATCTAGCCACGAGCGCGTGCTGACCCCCGATCGTAGGGCGGTCCTAGCGAACCGCAGCCCGCGATGGCCGGACGAGGAGCTTGCAGGGCTGCTCGACACTCTCGATCCCCGCGCCCTGCACCGCAGTCCTGTCGACGCTGCCCAGCCATTCGGCGACCTGCTTGAGGCGGTGCTAGGCGAAGGCTATCCACAGAGCCGCCGCAAGCTGGTGGAACTCATCCGCCGGGCCTTCGTCGCCGAGGCGCCGCTGGCAAGCCCAACCGCACTTGCTCGGATTGTGGCCCACGCGCCTTCGAGCCAATTGTTCGCGTTGCCAAACAGCGTCGAGAACCGGCAGATTCTGCGAGCGCTCGCATCGGCGAGTCCCGAGATGCTGGCCATTCGTGCCGTGATTGCCCCTCCGGCCGGGGTGCCGCCAACTGCTGCTGCGCTTCCGGTGGGGGTGACAATCGCGTGGCTCGAGGCCCTCGAGCCCATGCTCACCGACAGTGGTGACCTTGGCGAGCAGGCCAACGCGGCGGCTGCGGCCATTCTTGGCGCCGGCCCGGCACTGACCGAGCTTCTCCTCAACGAGCGTGCTCGTCATTTGCGCGTGGTCAGGGTTCGTCGTGTTGGCAGCAACGATTTCGAGCCCTTTTCCCTTGCTGCACTAGCCGAGCTGGCTGACCGCGGCCGTCTTTTCACCAATCAACCGGGAGGCCTGCTCCCGGCGCTGGCCGCGGCGGTAGAGGATGTAGAACTCTATGCCGTGCGACTACCGGACGGTAGCGGTGCCGCTGCTAAGCTGGGCCTCCAGACGCCGGGTAGCGCGTCGGCAGCCGCGCGGATCCTATCGGACGCCCGCCGCTTCGGCGGAGTCGAAGCGCGCGGCGCGCTGCTTGCGCAGCTCCTGCGGACTGAAGGATTCGAATCCTCGCTGCTGCGCATCTTGTGCATTGGCGAGCCGGAGGCAGCCCAACTTGGCGCGGAGCTCGTGGCACTGCCCGACACCGTGCCCGCGCTCGCACGCCTGGCCACGGACGCGGCGCGCGCCCTTGGTACCAGCAAGCTTGTCCCGCCAGCAATCGCCGACAATCTGTCGGGCGCCGATCGCCGCAGGCTCGCTATCGCAAGCCTCGAGCCGAATGCGATGGCCGACCTGATCGCCCAGGCCCATCGCGAAGGCCTCATGGATAGACTCAGTGACGATGACGCGCAGGCGATACTGCGCAGCGACCTGTCGCCGGAGATACTCCAGCGCCTTCCCCTTTTTCGGACGCGCGATGGCCGCCTTGCGAGTGTCGACGCGCCCCTGTTTCGTATGGCGGATTTTCCCGTATCGCCTTTGCTCGCCAGCACCGTCGCGCTGCTCGACCCGTGGCCCGACAGGGTCTTGGCTAAGGTCCAGGAGTGCATTCCGCCTTGGAGTGCAGCCGCGCAGATCGAAGCAGCCCTCGCCCAGGCCGAGGTGGCGGATTTTGCAGAAGCCATCCTGGATGCCATTGTGGTGGCATCAGAACCAGACCTTCAGGGCGTGCGGGCGCGCTTGCTGTCAGCGCGCTGGATTCCGGACGGCGAAGGTGGCGCCAGGTCGGGTAGCGAGATCCTGTGCCTTGCCCCCGAGGTGGACGCTGAGCTTCGGGCGCTCATTCCCGATGCCTCTTTCGTCCCGTTCGACCGGCTGCCTGGCTTGGTGCGCGACCATCGCGCGGTAGCGCATCTGCGCGAGCTGATCCTGCCGGGGGACGCGGACTCCTTGACGGCGCTCGAACTACTGGTCGAGGATGCAGCCTTGATCGGAGTGGTAGTCGACCCGCGCGCCGAACTCCGAAATCTGTCAGAATTGGCGCTGACACGATCCGATCTTGATCTCCCGGCCTGGCCGTTCCTGTCGGCGCTTCTCCGGGCGGCGACCGACCCCAGCAGCACCCTTGCCGTGGCCGAGGCCTTGCGTGGCGTCCCACCCCAAGGGCAATTGGTCGACCATCTCAATGCCGTGGCAGCAGCCGCGACAGCTTCCACGGCCGGGTCGAAAGCTGCAGCGCAAATTCACGCGGCGACGTTTGCGGCCACCGTCGATGTCCTGGTCGGGCCGGCGAGCGCCACTCCGCCCGAGCTGCTGTTACCTGCGAGTTCCGGGCATTTCCGTCGCGCCGACCAGATAGCGCTGCGTGCCCACGGTGCTGATCCCGCCTTTGTGCTGGACGAACGCTACGCTGCACTCTTGCCGTCGGCTCCGGAGCACCCATTAGGAACCGACGACGGCAACGCCAATGCCGAAGCACCTTCGGCTGACCTCGACGCAGAGCGTGCGAGGTTTGCCGCAGCCATGCGCGCCTATTTCGAACCGTGGCGCGGGCTTGTACCGGCCGACGCGATTGTTTTCCTGTTGGGCCTGCTGGGGCGCGATCCAGAGATCGTGGCGTTGGTAGGGACATGGGAAGCCGAGACGCGACGCGGGTCCCATGCCTTGATATGGCAGTCGCTCGATGAAGCGCTCGCGCCCCACATGGAGTCGGATGACCTCCGCTCGGTCCTCGACGCTACCCTGCTGAGGGCATCGATCGTGACCCAGGAAGTCAGTGTCCGATCGGCCGCCGGCACTTTATGCTCGATCCCGCTGGGCGGTGAAGGCCAGAACCTCCTGGTTGGAGATCCGCTAGGCACGCGGCATCGCCTCAATGATGCTCAGGGTCGATCTGTCCATGTCGTCGACCTCGCGCTGGTACGATACTGCACCTCGGATCGTCGCACGGCGAGAAGGCTGTTCGAGCAATTTATCAATGGCCTGTGCCCCGCGCTCCTCCTGGCGATGCCGTCGCAGCGCGAAGCATTATTCAACGCGTTCGAGCTAAGTTTCGAGATCGAACAGGTCACGATAGACGAGGCGATCGCAAAGCTGCGCGATCAGGCGCCGAGCCACATCCGCACACTCGTGCTCCCCGACGCAGGCGCGGTGCGGTCCGCGCTTCACCGCTTCGACATGGTGCCTGCCAGGGAGACGACCTTGCTGGCGTTGGCCAAAGACGGGCTGTGGAACAGCTTGCAAGAACCGGCGGCCGCGGACGAGCTGTTGGCCGCTGTCCGGGCGAAAATCGCCCAGATGGGTTATTCGGAAGCGAGGGTACTCTTCGAACTGCTCCAGAACGCGGACGACGCTTACGTCCAGATGGATGCCCCTTCGGGCGAGCTATGCATTGAAGTGACCCGGGAGAACGGAGCACCCTCGAACCTTTCGCTGATTCATTGGGGCCGACCGATCAACCATCCCGGCCGAGGAATGAGCGAGACACGGCAGCGGGGATTTCGAAACGATCTCTATAATATGCTCGCGATCAATCATTCCGAAAAGCCGGCCGAATTGGGCACCACTGGGAAATTCGGGCTCGGCTTCAAGACCGTGCATATGATCAGTAGCTCGGCCCGCATCGCCAGCGGATTCATCGCCGCCGAGATCGTAGGCGGGTTCATCCCATGCGAATGGCCATCGGGCGTCGAGGCTGCACGCGACCATGCGCGGAGCAGCTTAGCAGCGACTCTCACCGCACTGCCGATCGACGAGGATAAATCCGAGGAGGCCGAGACCGCGCTAGCCGCATTCCTCGCCTGCATCGAATGGCTACCGGCGTGCGCGAGGCGCATCCGCGATATCACGATAGCCGATGTTTCCGGAGGGACCTTCGGAACCGATATCGATCCCCTGCCGGGAGACCGGTCGCCAGAAGGCCTGGCTGTGGTTCGAAATCGTGGCAGCGGGCGACGGCGGGCGTTGCGGTTCGATCTCGGCGACGGCTTCATGATGTTGATCGGCATCGGTCTGTCGGGGCCAGAACGCATTCATTCCAGCAGCGCTATCTGGAACCTCGTTCCGCTCGAGGAACAAAACCAATCTGGATGGATCCTCAACGGGCCTTTCGAAGTCGACCCTGGGCGCAGCCACATCAAGGGTTCCGTCGAACAGCAACAAGAATTCTTCCGTCGCCTTGGGTCCCGCCTTGGCGAGCAGCTGACCGCGCTGTTCGACGTCGTAGAGCAAGACCCTGCCGGTTTCGCTGCCACCTTCGGCATTGATCCGACATGCATGCCGCGGTTTTGGAGCGGGCTTGCGACGCTTTTCGAGCGCGATGCCCGGGGGATTCGCGAAGCGCAGCTCCATCTGGATGATCGCGGCCTTGGCGGGTTGTGGCGAGCCCGAGCCGCGCTGGCTACCGGACTGCCACCCCCTTATGACCTGCCTGTGCGCGCGACGGAGGTCCGGCTCCGAACGTCCGCTGTCCTCTCCAATCCCTCGGTCTATGGTAGTGTCGCAACCTGGCCCGCGCTCCTGGCGCTCAGCGGAACGATCGTGTCCTGGGAGGTTGGCGAGCGCCTCCTCGCCCTGCGCGCTGCGTCGCCTTCGCCCTTATCGCTGGCAAACTTGCTGGCGCGTGAGCTGGGTGAAGATCGACAGGTCGATCGCGCCAAGGCCGAGCGCATCGGTACGGTATTGACGCTCACGACCGTCGAACAGCAGGAGTTTGCAATCGAGCGCAATGACCTGCTGAATGTGGCCGCCAATTCCCTGTTCCTGTCGAGCGCCGGCACATGGTCGACTCCGCGGCTCCTCGTTATGCCGGAGAGTCCAGAGGAGACTGAACGCGCCCGTGCTGCCTTTGCGCCCGATGAGAACCGGCTGTCCCCTGTTTATGACGGCGACGCACTGGCATTCTTCCGGCTAGCGCGTGTTCGCTCCGGCTTTGTTCCGAGCGTGGCGCTCCTACGTGGCTGGGCGGATCGCGCCACCGACCTGCCAAGGCAGCAGGCGTTTTTGCGCTACCTGCTTCTCGACCAAAATCTCGCTCGCTCAGTGGGAGACGACCCGCTCGATTGGCTACCCTCGCCACTCGGGCTGTTGCGTGGTCATGTGCTTTGCGACGGCTGGGCCGAGGGCGACGTCACCCTTTTGCTGGCCCTGATGGCGCAGATGCCTCCCATTCAACCGCCCTCGTTCATTCCCCCGCCGCCGCCCCCCGCAGATCCGACTGAGTTTCTGGAGGCAATCCATGACTGGTGGCTGGGCGCGCGGGCGCAAGAAGTTCCGGCCTATGACGAGGCACTTTACCCCGAGGACTTCGATTGTACACTTTTGCGGGCGGGCGATCCGACCACGTGGTTCACGATGTTCGCCATCGCTGTGTTCCACACCCTCGGGCGAACCCAGGAGGAGCAGTTTAGGGGCTTCATTCAACGCGCGATGCAGGATGGCTGGTGGGCCGACCTAGCGGACTTGGCCGCGACCAATGATCAGCAGGCCTGGATTGACCGGCTGGTCGAATGGAGCGAACCGGACGCGGGCGACCAGATATTCGTCCCTTGGCACCGGTGTTTGGTCGACCTCTACGCTGTCGCGCGCTTCCTACCAGAATTTACGCGTATCATCCGTAGCCTTCCGGCGATCATTCGCGCTGAGGGCGACATCGCCTTGCGAGACCTAACGCGCCCGTTCCAGTCGCAGATCATCGGCGCGATGGGCATCAACGCGGCGACCATCGACCGATCGATTGGCATGGGCATCAACTGGTTGATCCGCGAGCTGGTACGCAACTCCGTCTATGATCCCGCCGACGCGCCACTGCTCCATCGCTATTGCTGGACCGCGTCAAGGCGAGTTCGGCGGCTCCTACGTTGCGCCAATATCCGGCTTGGCCCGCCGGGGGATATGGATTTGACCGGCCTCGAATATGATGAGATCGTCGCGGCAATCGGTCTGCCGCGCGCTTTGTTCAGCGGCGATTTCGATCTTCCCCTGCAGCTTATAGCCCGTAGGGACTATCGCGAGGAGCTGCTCGAAGCTCTGGACGCTGCCGGCATTGACAGTGCAGTGCTCGGCCCGCTCGACGAAGAAGAATAGGGTAGGTTGATGTTCGAGCCGGGAGCGAAGGTACAGCATTCCGTTCATGGCGTGGGCAGGGTCGTGGCCGATGTCGGGGATATCGTCCTGGTGCGGTTCGATGGCCGCGTCGAATCCCTTTTGCGCGAAGATCTGCGCCTTGAAGTCTCCCTTGGTAACACCGCCGGCCTTGAGGCGGTAGATAGTCGAGCGGCGCTGCTGAGGGCGCAGGCGCTAGCGATCCGCTCGATAAATGATCAATGGGGCGTATTCTCCCGCTCGCGGGTCCAGTTGCTCCCCCATCAGCTCTGGGTATGCCACCGGGTCAACAGCCAGTGGCCGTTTCGCTGGCTCATCGCCGACGACGTCGGCCTGGGTAAGACGATCGAATGTGGCCTGGTGCTCATGCCCCTCATTGCCAGCGGCAAGGTCAAGCGACTGCTGATCCTGGCCCCCGCGAAGCTCGTGCCACAGTGGCAGGCGCGCATGCGGCAGATGTTTGACATCCGGCTCCAGGCCTATTCCAAGGACAGCGACACCGACCGTCTCGACTTCTGGGGCACGGCAAATATGGTGGTCGCATCGATCCACACCCTGCGCGATGATCGTCGTGGTGCGCGGACACGGCTTCTCGAAGCGGAGCCGTGGGATGTGGTTGTGGTTGACGAGGCCCACCACTTGAACGCGGATGAGCGGCTCGGTGAAACGCTGAGCTATAGCCTCTTGGCAGATCTCGAGGCTCGACGCCGGGTCAACTCGCTGCTGTTCTTTACCGGCACTCCGCATCGCGGAAAGGATTTCGGCTTTCTCTCGCTCATGCGCCTTGTGCGGTCGGACCTATTCAGTCCGGATCATGACCCATGGCCTCAGATGGCTGACCTGTCGAAGGCGATGATCCGAAACAACAAGGCGATGACGACGGACCTGCAGGGGAAGAAGCTGTTCACCGAAATGACGGTGATGAGCCGTGAGTATCATTTCAGCGAGGCGGAGCAGACTTTCTACAACACGCTCAGCGCGTTCATCGTGGACGGCCGCGCGTACGCCGCCACTTTCGATGGTCGAGCGCAGTCGGCGCGGATGCTGCTGCTTATCACGCTTCAAAAGCTTGCGGCGAGCTCCATAGCCGCGATTCGGCACGCACTCACCAATCGGCGCAACAAGCTGTCGGAGTTGTCTGGCCAAGGGAAGACGCGCGCCGAATATCCGGTCGAGCCGGACGGCTGTGAAGACTTGGACAGCCACGCAGAGTTCGACGAGGCGCTCCCGACCGCGATGGTTTCGGGCCTGACCGATGATGAAATAGAGCGTCTGGACGAGTTGATTGGCCTGGCCGACCGTGTGGAACAGGAAACCAAAATAGCATCACTCGTGGAGTTGATCGGGTCCGAGCTGCCGTTCAACGAGCCCGTGCTATTGTTCACCGAGTATAAGGCGACCCAGGCGCTGGTCGTAAATGCGCTCCATCAACGTTTCGGACATGGCACTGCCGCCTTCATCAACGGCGATGAACGCCTTGAGGGATTGATCGATCGCCACGGCGTTCCGAAGGCGCGCAAATATGCGCGGGAAGCGGCGGCGGATGCGCTGAACGACGGTTCTGTGCGCTTCCTAGTGTCTACCGAGGCCGCCGGCGAAGGCATCGATCTCCAGCAGCGTTGTGCAACGTTGATCCACGTGGACATGCCATGGAACCCCATGCGCCTGCATCAGCGCGTCGGGCGACTTTCACGCTACGGCCAGACGCGCCCGGTCAGCGTTTTCATCCTGCGCAATCCCGACACGGTCGAGGCGCGGATCTGGGGACTCTTGAACTCGAAGCTCGAGCGCATCCAGCAGGCCCTCGGCACCGTCATGGAAGATCGCGAGGATATCAGCCAGCTTGTGGTTGGCATGGCTGGATCGGGCTATTTCGATACTCTGTTCGCCAGCGCCCCCCGAGAGGGCGGGGAACGTCTCGAAAATTGGTTTAATCGCGAGACGGCGACCTTGGGCGGCGAAGATATCGTCGAGCGCGTCAAGACGATGCTGGGGCACGTCGCCCGGTTCGATTTCCAACAGGTGGGCAAGGACCTCCCTAAGGTCGACCTGCCCGACCTGGAGCGCTTCTTCTCAGGCATCATCGCCCTCAATGGCCGCCGCGTTTTCAAGCGAGACGATGGGCTGGAGATCAAGACGCCCGAGGTCTGGATGCGGCAGGACTATGCGCTTGCAGACCGCTATGAGGGGTTGGCGTTCGACAGGGCGCTGTCGGGCCCAGCCGCATCGACAAGGGTGATTGGCGTTGGCCATCGTCTTTTCGATCGGTCGCTCCGTGAAGCGGAGAACCTGTCGGTCGCAGTCGGTCTCTGCGCGCGCCTCGAATGGCCTCTCCTGCTCGTCGCGATCGAAGACGAAGTCACCGGGACGCAAGCGCAGGTTAGCCGCATCGTAGTCGGTCTGTATCGGGATGCGGAAGGTGTGCACGTCGTCCGCGACTGGGAGTTGCTGCTGATTCTCAATGGCCTCGGAGCCGTCGACGTCGACGCATCGCCTGGCGTTGCCGCGGCGGTGGCCGAGGCGACCAAGCTCGTCGAGGATGCAAAAGCCGATCTCATCGCAGAGGCTCCGTTGATGACGCGCGCTCGGCCCTGGCTCGAAATTCTGCTGCTTCCTGATGCTCCCGCGAGCTGAAGATCAGTTTAGGGCGCCGACTGCTGTCTGACTGACACAGCCGCAACCGTTCAGCCGTCGATGGACGCGCAAGCGATGCTCCGATCAGAGACACCGGATGCGACCGCGGCGAGCCTCGGGTGATGCATTCGATCGGGGTGGTCGGGGCGGTGTCCGTGGTGCTTGCTGGGGTTTCCGGGTCAACAGAGCGCGTGGGCAGAAGCTCCACTGATGGCGCCTCGCGCCGCGATGCCATCGGGTTGCGCGCGGCTTCTGCGGTGCGCGCACTGCCGCTGCAGGCAGCGGACAGAGTTCGCGTCTCTTCGTTGGCCGCGCAGGCACACTTGCCTTGGACCGGGGGACGCGACGGCGGCTGGCGCACATGGCTGCGCGCGCACGCCGCCGCGCCTGCGGTGTCAGCAAGAGTGCGTTCTTGTCGTTTGCATCGCGTTGCTGCGACCGCGCTCTACGGCGCTTCGCGCCGCCGGGCCGCGGTGCGTCCCGGCCTGGCGGTGACGATCGCTGGCGCTTGTTGATGCGGTCGGCGCGCTCGCGCGCCGGCGCTGCCGGGCCGGTCCCGGTCAGCGGGATGGTCGTCGCGCCCTTCTAGGCCCGCTCGGGCGGGGCGCAACCCGGGCGCTGCCCGGGTCCTCCACTTGCGTTCCTGCCTGCGGTGCACCCCGCCCCTGGTCGCGGGCCTTTTCGGGCTTCCTCGCCGCCCACCCCGCTTTCCGGGGCCGGGTGCGGTTTTTTTTGAGGAGGACGGGCCGTGGGCAAGGATCGTCGGCGTCTGGCGCCGGGAGAGGTGGACGGGGGCGCGGCTCGCGCCTCGCTCTATGACGAGGTGACCGCGCGGGTCATCGCCGAGTTGGAGGCCGGGCGCTTCCCATGGGTGCAGCCTTGGGACAGCGCCGCCGCCGCGCCGGGCCTGCCGCGCAACGCCGCCTCGAACCGCGCCTATTCGGGGATCAACGTCCTAATCCTGTGGGGCGAGGTCATCGCGCGGGGCTATGCCTCGCAGGGCTGGCTGACCTTCAAGCAGGCGGTCGACGCGGGCGGGTGCGTCCGCAAGGGCGAGCATGGCGTCGGCGTCGTCTATGCCGACAAGTTCACGCCCGAGGCCGAGAAGGAGCGCGTGGCGGCCGAGGGCGGCGCGGCGCGCGCCGTGCCTTTCCTCAAGGGCTTCACCGTGTTCAACGTCGCGCAGTGCGCCGGCCTGCCCGAGCGGATGCTGGCGCGCGCCGCGCCGCTTCCCGAGCGCGAAGTCGTGCCCGTCGCCGAGGCGCTGATCGAAGCGACCTGCGCCGACTTCCGGATCGGCGGAGCCGAGGCCTATTATGCGCCGGGCGGAGACTATGTCCGGGTGCCGCCGCAGCCCGCCTTCCGGCACCAGATCGATTATTACCGCACCGCGCTCCACGAACTTGGCCACTGGACCGGGCATGCCTCGCGTCTGGCGCGCGACCTGTCCAACCCGTTCGGCAGCGCGGGCTATGCGCGCGAGGAACTGGTAGCCGAGCTTGCCTCGGCCTTCCTGTGCGCCGCGCTCGGGATCGTGCCGAGCGTTCGTCATGCAGACTATCTCGGCTCTTGGCTCGCCGTGCTTCGCGCCGACAATCGCGCGATCTTCCGCGCCGCCAGCCTCGCGACAAAGGCCGCCGACTATCTGCTCGCCTTTCAGACCGAGGCTCCTGCGATGGAGGCGGCGGCATGATGCTCCTGACCCCCGAACTGCGCGCGGCGCTCCGCGCGCAATATCGCAGCGACGCCGCCGACAAGCGCCCGCTGGTCAAGCTGTTCAACCCGCTCTCCGATGCGACATGGCTGGCAAGCGAGCTGGCCGAGGACGGCGACGCGCTGTTCGGGCTCGCGGACCTCGGTTTCGGCTGCCCGGAACTGGGCTGGTTCTCGATTTCCGAGATCGAGTCGGTGCGCCTTCCCTTTGGGCTCCGCATCGAGCGCGACCTCGCTTTCGCGACCAATGTGTCGCTGTCCGACTGGGCGGCATGGGCGCGCAAGGCTGGGTCGATACTCTGGGCCGAGACGCTGCTGCGCCGCGCGAGCGACACCGCATCCGGCTTGGCCGACCGGTTTCCGCCGCCCGGGTGACGGCGGGAAAGGCGCGCGGCGCGCCTTTCGCCGCAATCCCGAAAACCGGTCCCGCGCACTTCTCACGATACACGGGGCCGGCGCTCACAAGGAGCAGGCACATGAAACTCCAATTCATCGAAATCGACAAGCTCTATGTCGACAAGGCGAACATGCGCTTCGCCAAGCGCCCGCTAGATGTCGCCGACATCCTGCCGAGCGTGCGCAAGCGCGGCATCCTCCAGACCCTGATCGTCCGTCCCGGTGAGGAGGATCGGTTCGGCATCCTCGCCGGAGCCCGACGCTTCCGCGCCGGGCAGATCATCGCCGGGGAGCGCGCCGGCGAAGGCGAGGAGGCGCCCGAGCCGTTCGTCTTTCCGTGCGCGATCCTCGAAGACGGAGACGATGCCGCCGCCGTCGAGGCCTCGCTGATCGAGAACATGGCGCGGCTCGACCCCGACGAGGTGACGCGCTGGGAAACCTTCGTCCGGCTGGTCAAGGAAGGCCAGTCCCCGGAGGAAATCGCCGACACGTTCGCGCTGCCGGTGCTGGCGGTGCGGCGCACGCTGGCGCTCGGCAACCTCCTGCCGCGCATCCGCGACCTGTACCGCCACGACAAGATCGACGCCTCGACAGTGCGCCACCTCACGCTTGCCAGCAAGGCGCGGCAGAAGGACTGGCTGGTGCTGTGGGATGCGCCCGATACGCATTGCCCGACCGGCTGGCAGCTGCGCGGGTGGCTGTTCGGCGGGCAGGCGATCTGCGCGTCCTATGCGCTGTTCGACGTCGATACTTGCCGGCTGGCGCTGGTCGCCGACCTGTTCAACGAGCGGCGCTATATCGGCGATGCCGACGCCTTCTGGACGGCACAGAACGAAGCGATCGAGGCGCGTCGCGCCGCCTATCTGGAAGCGGGCTGGACCGGCGTCGAGATCATCGGCCCGGCAGAGCAGTTCCAGCAGTGGGAACATCAGAAGGCGCCCAAGCGCAAGGGCGGGCGCGTCTATATCGACGTGCGCGCGAGCGGCGAGGTCGTGTTCCACGAGGGCTACCTGACCGCCAAGGAAGCCAAGCGAATCGAGCGCGGCGAGGCGCCCGAGGCGACCCAGCCCAACCCGGTTCGGCCCGAGATCACCGGGCCGATGCAGACCTATATCGACCTGCATCGCCATGCCGCCGTGCGCGCCGCGCTGCTCACCCGGCCCAAGGTGGCGCTCCGGCTGATGGTCGCGCATGTCATCGCTGGCTCGCACCTCTGGCGGGTCGATCCCGAGCCGCAACAGGCTCGCAACGACGCCACCGCCGAGTCGGTCGAGACCTGTCGCGGCGAGACTCTGTTCGACGCCAAGCGGCGCAAGCTACTGGCCGCGCTCGGTTTCGATCCCGACACGGGGGCCATCTGCAAGGGGCGTGTCGAGGGCGCCGAGGGGGACCGCCTCACCGCGATCTTCCTAGCGCTGCTCGACCTGCCCGACCGGGTGGTGATGGACGTCATCGCGGTGCTGATCGGCGAGACGATGGCCGCCGGGAGTCCGGCGGTCGAGGCGGTCGGGCTCGAGCTGGGCGTCGATATGGCGCGCTGGTGGCAGGCGGATGCCGCCCTTTTCGAGCTGGTCCGCGACAAGGAGGTGCTGACCTGCATCGTCGCCGAAGTGGCGGGCAACATCGTCGCCAGCGCCAATACCGGCGAGAAGAGCGCGACGCTCAAGAAGATCGTCACCGATCATCTCGGCGGCGTCGGTGGCCGCGCCAAGGTCGAGCAGTGGGTGCCGCGCTGGATGGCCTTCCCGCCCTCGGCCTACACCACGCGCGGCGGCGTCGGCACGGTGGTCAGCGCAGCCAAGGTGGAGGCGGCGCGACCCGCGCCGGTCCCCGAGCCCCAGCCCGAACCGGTGCCCGAGCCGCAGCCGCTCGCGGCCTGAACCCTTGCGGGGCGGCACTGCCGCCCCGCACCCTTTTCGCCGCGCGCCCTGGCTCCGCCTGGGCGCGCGGAGCGTTTTGATCCCTCCCGCTGGTGCTGGTATGAACTCGCGTGACGACTCACCAAAGCATCGGAGGCGCATCGTGAACGGCTGGGATCGCGACTATTACGAGCGGCGGCGCGTCGCAGCCCTTGCCAAGGCGGACAGAGCCAGGACGCCGATGATCGCGAAACTCCATCTTCAATTCGCCGCCCACTATGCCAGCCTGCTGGCCGGCGAGTCTGCACTGCCGCGATAATCCACCCGCCTGCGACGATCCGCGCTCCGCGCGGGCGCGTCGAAGGGTCTGCCGTCATCCGTGCGCGGTGCGCCGGATCACCTTCTTGGTCGCACCGCATAGCGACCAGGCGTCGATCCTGCGCTCGAACCCGCCCTGGCCGGCGAGCTCGCGGGTCTTGATGTTCGCGTGCTGGCGGACGCTCAGGCCGAGCCGCTCGGCGATGCAATCGTCGCACACCGGCTCCGGCGACAGCCGCTCGATCAGTGCCCGGACCTGGTCCAATACCGTCATGTCATTCCCCCTGGACCCGACTTCATAGCCTGCACGGGGGCAGTGCGCAGCCGGGCTGCGGCGAGCCGAACGGTCGCGGAACGGCGCGCCAGGGTGGGCAGGCTGCATTCCCGTATCCACCCGGCAACCGCATGCGGCCTCTTTCACGATGGCGGTCTGGCACCGCGCGGCCTTGGCCAGCAACGGCGTCGCCGACTTTCTTCCCCGGCTTGGAGCTTCGCCCCGGCGCCTTCCTCGCGAGGCAAGAAAGCCGGCTTTGGCCGCCCTTCGCTTTCGCTGCGGCCCGGCCCTGCGGGGCCGGGTGCATGGCGGCCGCTGGCGGTGCCGCCTCGACGCCATCGAGGCCGCACTGGCGCGGCTTCGTGGGAACGAGGAGACTATTCATGGCCACCATCGGCAGCTTCACCCGCGACGACTCCGGCGTGTTCACCGGCACCATCCGGACCCTGACGCTCAACGTGAAGGCGAGCATCCGCCCCGCGAGCAAGGACAATGAGAAGGCGCCCGACTACCGGGTCATGAACTCGGGCAATGTCGAGTTCGGCGCCGGCTGGACCAAGACCTCGCGCGAGGACCGGCCCTATGTCTCGGTCAAGCTCGACGATCCGTCGCTGCCCGCTCCGATCTACGCGACCCTGGTCGAGGGCGAGCAGGGCACGCACAATCTGATCTGGTCGCGCTGAGCCCCTTGCGTCCCGCGCCGCCCCCGCGCGGGACGCCGTCCTTGGGGGTGTCGAAATCGCGGGGGTCGGTTTTCGACACTCCTCGCGGGATGCCCCGCTTGTCATCTCCGGTGCCATTCGAGGCCCGCGAGGACGCACGGCATGGACAGCGACGATATCCAGCGGGCAGCCGGCGCGCGGCGCGGCTCGCCCTTCCTCAATACCGAGCAGGCGGCGGCCTATCTCGCGCTCTCCAGCCGCCAGTTGAAGCGGATGCGCGTGCGCGGCGACGGCCCGGTGTTCCGCCGGCACAGCCGCTACGTCCAATATCATGTCGACGATCTCGACGCCTGGAGCCGCGGGCATAGCGCGCGCGGAATCCGGCCATGAACCGGCACCGCCAGCGCGGCGACGCGCCGCTGCTCGCTTGGGGCGAAGCGCGTCATGCCCGTCGCCAGCGCGAACTCCGCCAACTGCGCCTGGGCATTCTCGGCGGTGCCGCGCTGGTCCTGCTGGCGGTGCCGCCGATCTATGGACCTGCGCCGCGACTGGTTTGGAATGCCAGCGCCAGCGCGCCGATCGGGCTCTACTGGGTATGGCCGGGCGACGCGCCGGCGCGCGGCGAGATGGCGATCGCCTGGGCGCCGTCACGCTGGCGCGCGCTTGCCGCCGAGCGCCATTATCTCCCCGCCAATGTCCCGCTGGTGAAGCGCGTGGCCGCCGCACGCGACGACCTGGTCTGCGCGTCCCGGTCCGAGGTCTCGGTCAATGGCGTGCGCGTCGCGACCCGCCTGCCACGCGATCCGAGCGGCCGCGCTTTGCCCTGGTGGCAGGGCTGCCGCCGGCTGCTCGCCCGCGAATATCTGCTGCTGACGGATGCGCCGGGATCGTTCGACGGGCGCTATTTCGGGATCAGCGCGGGCCATGACCTGGTCGGCCGGGCGAGACTGATATGGCGGCGCTGAGCCTTGTGCTCGCCGGCGCACTGGCTCTGGCCGATCCGGCCAATGGGGTGTCGCGCTGGTCGGCCGATATCGACGCGGCCGTGGCACGATGCGGCGTCCCCCGCGACTGGATCGCGCGCGTGATGCACGCCGAGAGCGCAGGACGAACGACGCTCGACGGACAGCCGATCCGCAGTCCCAAGGGCGCGACCGGACTGATGCAGCTGATGCCCGCTACTTGGGACGAGTTGCGGCCCGACCTCGGCCTTGGCGACGATCCCGATCTGCCCGCCGACAATATCGTCGCGGGCGCCTGCTATCTGCGGCGCATGTACGACCGCTTCGGCTATCCCGGGCTGTTCGCGGCGTACAATGCCGGGCCGGCGCGCTACGCCGCGTGGCTTGCCGGTGAGGCGAATTTGCCGGCCGAGACCATGGCCTATCTGCGGCGCGTCACTGGTGCTGCGCCAGCGCCACTCGAGGTAGCGACCAGACTGCCGGAGACATTGTTCCTGGTTCGTCGGGAGGCGCCCGCACCGGGCACCACGGTCCCAACGGCAAGCGAGGCGCCGGCGATATTCGTGCTTCGCCGCGAGGTGCCGTGACGTGGCGAGGTGGGAGGGCTCGTCGTGAAGTCCCAGCATGACGGGCGGCAAAGCGGCCCTCAAGGCCCATGGGTGCCCCCCAATTTGCTGCGCAAATCGGTTCCCCCATGTCCGCTTCGCGGCGCCTGCGCGTTCGCTCCGGCGGCCCTGACCGCCGCTTCGCCGTCCGTCTTCGAGACGCTGTCCTCGATGGTGAGGACCGCAAGCGGAGACTGATCATGGCACAGCTTCTATCCATCTCGGACGCGGCCGATCGCGTGATGGCGGCACTGGTCTCGGGGCTCGAGATCGAGTTCGGACGGCAGGCGGGCGCGGCGCTCGCGCAGCGTTTCCTCGATGCCGAGGAGGCCGATTTCTTCTGGGATGCTCGGGCCGAGGAACGCTGGCTGGGCGGCTATCTAGGCGGCGAGGATGGCGAAATCGAGCTCGACCGGGTGCGGATTCTCGGGCGGATCGACGGGCGCTGGTTCGTCGCGGTGATGCTCGTCGACGGCGATGGCGAAGCGCACGGGATGCTCGGCAAGCGCAGCTTCGGACGCGCGGAGCAGGCGCGAACGGCGTTCGCGGATGCGTGAAATCCGCCTCGGATCGGGCCGGGATGCGCTGCGGCACGGGCAGCGTGTCCCGGCTCTCTTTTTGCGCCGGGTGGGAGGCAGGCAGGAGAGACAGGGAAAACAAGATAAAGGCAGTGTCTCGCGATCCTGCTCAAGTGACTGTCTGCACATCCTTTTTTCGGGAGACTTGCTCGCGGCGGCGCGAGACAGGCTTCGTGGGAATGACGGAAATCCGCGGTTTCCTGTGTATTTCTGCGAGACTCCGCGAGGCCGGCGGTGAGCGACGACGAGTTCACGCCGAAGCTGGGCAAGCCCGGCGCCAGGGACGGCAAGCGCCTCGTCAAATATGGCGGCCGCGTGCTCGCCGCCGCGCGCCTCGCGGGCAGCAAGACGGGCGTGCGGGCGCGGCGCTTCGATGGCAGCCGGATCGGCCGCGGCGCGAGCATCGGCCGGCTGCTGTCGAGCCGCGACCGGTTCGCCGGGGCCCGGGCGCGGCGCGCGATGGTCAAGGTGCGGCTGGTACGGATGGCCGGCACCGGCCTCGCGGCGGCGCGCGCGCATCTGCGCTACATCCAGCGCGACGGCGTGACGCGCGAGGGCGCTCCCGGCGAGCTCTACGGGCGCGACGTCGACACCGCCGACCGCAAGGCGTTCCTCGATCGCTGTGCCGGCGACCGCCACCAGTTCCGCTTCATCGTGTCGGCCGAGGATGGCGCCGAATATCCCGACCTCAAGCCCTATGTCCGCCGGCTGATGGCGCAGGCCGAGCACGACCTCGGCACCCGGCTAGACTGGGTCGCGGTCGACCATTTCAACACCGACAATCCGCACACCCACATCATGCTGCGCGGCGTCGACGACCAGGGCCAGAACCTCGTCATCGCCCGCGAATATATCGCGCACGGGCTGCGCGAGCGCGCTGCCGAGCTCGCCACGCTCGATCTGGGCCCGCGCACCGACCGCGAAATCCAGGACCGACTGCGCCGGGATGTCGAGCAGGAGCGCCTGACCGCGATCGACCGCCGGCTCATTCGCCGGATGGATGCCGGCCGCATCACCGGCCCCGCGCACAACGATCCGTTCCAACAGGCCGTCGCCACCGGCCGCCTGCGCAAGCTGGGGGCGATGGGACTGGCCGAAGATCTGGGCAACGGGCGCTGGCGGCTCGCCGACGGCCTGGAGGAGACGCTGCGCCGCATGGGTGAGCGCGGTGACATCATCCGGCTGATGCAGCGCGAACTGACCGCGCGCCGGCTTGAGCGGGCGCAGGCCGACCGGATCATCGAGGGCGAGCTGCGGGAGCCGGTCGTGGGACGCGTCCTCCGGCGCGGCTTCTCGGACGAGCATCGCGACCGCCACTATCTGCTCGTCGACGGGATCGACGGTCGGGCGCACTATCTCGATATCGGCCGCGCCGCAGCCTCGGAACCGACCCCGGAAGGCGCCATCGTCCGGGTGGCGCCACGGACGGCGGAGGTCCGTGAGGTCGACCGGGCCGTCGCCGCGATCGCCAAGGCGCATGGCGGACGCTATTCGGTCGCGCTCCATCTCGAGCACGACCCGCAGGCCAGCCGGGCCTTTGCCGAAGCGCATATCCGCCGCCTCGAGGCGATGCGCCGGGCGGGCGTGGCCGAGCGGCGGCCGGACGGGAACTGGGCCATCGCCGACGACCATGTCGAGCGGGCCGCCGCCTTTGAGGCGCGGCAGCTTCGCGACCGGCCCGTCGCAATCGAGACGCTGTCTGCGGTTCCGCTGGACGGGCTGCCGGCCGCCGAGGCCGCGACTTGGCTCGACCGCAGCCTGGCCGGCGAGGAGCCGGTCGTGGCGCGCGATGCCGGGTTCGGGCGCGAGGTGCGCACGGCGCTCGCGGCGCGGCGACAATGGCTCGTCGAGCAGGGGCTCGCCGACCCCGAGGGCGAAGGTGTCGCCAAGCTGCGGCGCGGGGTGCTTGCGGCGCTGCAACGGCGCGAGCTGCTCCAGGTCGCGGGCGCGTTGCGCGAGGATCTCGGCAAGGCGTTCGTCGAGCTCGGTCAGGGCCAGCGGATTGAGGGTCGGCTGACGCGACAGGTCGAGCTTGCCAGTGGGCGCTATGCGCTGGTGGAGCGCAGCCGCGAGTTCACGCTCGTGCCGTGGAGGCCTGCGCTTGCGCGCCAGCTGGGCAAGCCGGTCGCCGGCGTAATGCGGTCCGATGGAATCAGCTGGCAGTTCGGCCGGAGTCGTGCCGGACCCCAAATCCCTTGACTGTCGCGACCGCTTCGCGCCCCACTAGCGGCCGTTCAGCCGACCTTGGCAGTTTGCCGAAAGCTGTCGTTTGTTCATCTAACCCTACGTGACAGCTGGACGGCGGACTTATCTTCGTTGGCGGGGTTGCTGGAATCTAACCCGGGGGCATCGATTGCAAATCGCTTTTCCTGTGTGAGCATGTGGCAGGTCTCAACTGCTGAACATAGGATGGTCTGGCTTGTTCGAAATATACCTGCAGAGTCGGACTGTGGGGGTGAGGCCCCTTATGCCCTAAGGGAGGGCTGTCCGAAACTTGCTGCATCGTTCGGACGATCGTGTCCGATGCATGGTACGTGCTTTGGACAGGTCCGTCCGAAGTAAGTTACAAGTTTCGGACAAAAAAGATTGACTCTGTCCGAAGCTTGCTGCATTTTTCGGACATGGCACGGAGGTCTAGGGCGACCGATGACGATGTGGCAGGTAAGATCATGCGCCGGGTGAAGCGAAAGCCCGCCAATGCGTGGACGCCCGCAGACTTCGTCGACATCGGCAATCGCCAAGTCATCGACAAGACTCTCCAACGCCTCACCGCGGCCGGTGAGCTGCGCCGGATCGATCGCGGCCTTTACGACCTACCCGATTTCAATTCGCTGACCGGCAAGCCCAAAGTCCCTGATTATCGGGCGGTGATCGATGCGGTCATGCGCCGCGACCAAGCGCGCATGGTGGTCGATGGTATGACCGCCGCCAATGATCTGGGTCTGACCACTGCCGTGCCGGCCAAGGTGGAAGTGCTGATCGACGCCCGGCTCAGCCCGATCCGTCTCGGTAATCAGGAGATCACTTTCAAGCATGCCGCGCCGAGCAGGCTCTACTGGGCAGGCCGTCCCGCCATGCGGATTGTCCAGGCCTTGCACTGGCTGAAGGACGTGATCGAGCGCAATGACGACGAGGGCGCGCGCGTCCACGCCGCGCTAGCCCGTATTCTGAGCGATCCACGCCACGGCGCCAAGATGCGCAAGGACCTGAAAAACGGCCTCTCCGCGCTTCCGATCTGGATGCAGGATTTCGTCCGTGACCTGCTGGTAGCACCGGCGAAGGCGGCAGCATGAGCGCTGCCGGTTATCAGCAGGTGATCGCGGCAAAGGAAAGCGACCGCCGAGACCTTTTTCTCACGACTGCCAGCCGGCTCGGCACGCCGGTCGGCAATGTCGAGAAGGATTTCTGGGTCTGCTGGACGCTGGACCAGCTCTATCATACACGCACCGCCGACCAGCCGCGCCTGTTGTTCAAGGGCGGCACATCGCTTTCCAAGGCGTATGGCCTGATCCGCCGCTTTTCCGAGGATATCGACGTCACGGTCTATCGCGACGACCTTGGTGAGGCGGCCAGCGTCGAAGAGCTTGACCAGCTCTCGAACAAAAAGCGCCAGGCCCGGCTCGATGCGATCCGCGATGCTTGCAGCAGCTACATCACCGGCCCGCTCAAGGACGAACTTTCCGCCCGGCTTGCCGATGCGAGTGGCGGCACCGGCAGGATCGAGATCGATCCGGAGGATCGCGACCGCCAGACCCTGCTGGTCTGGTACCCCTCGGTCGAGCATGCGCCCGATGGCTATATCAAGCCCGCGGTGCGCATCGAATCCGGGGCGAAATCGGCGCTCGATCCAAACGCCCCGGCGACGATCGTACCCTATGTCGCCGAAGACGTGGCGGACCTCGATCTCGCGGTGGCCGGCGTCACCACGATCATTGCGGAGCGGACCTTCTGGGACAAGGTCGTGATCGCCCATGGCCTGCGCCGCTGGTTCGAACGGCGCAGCCAGCTCCGTAACGAAGGCCAGCGTATCTCGCGCCATTATTACGACCTGCATTGCCTAGCGGCGAGCGCACCGGGCACCGCCGCGATGGCCGATGCCGCGCTCGGTGCGGATTGTGTCCGGCACGCGCGCATGTTCTTCAACCGGCCCGACTTTGACCTCGCTTCGGCGTCGCAGGGAAGCTTCGCGCTTGTGCCGGTCGATGGCATGCGCGAGGCGCTGCGCCGCGATTATGACGCAACGCAGGCGATGATCTTCGGCGCCGCACCGCGGTTCGACGACATCATCGCCTCGGTTGAAGGCATCGAAAAAACGGTGAACGGCAAATGATCCATGCCGGCCACAAACCGGAAGCAAATGTACGCGACTATTGGCGCACAACCTTTGCTGGCGGGCCGGCCAAATGGCCCGCGCCAGGATTCAGTCAAAACAAATCTTCATTGCCTGAAGAAGTAACGTTTCGTAGCGATAGCGAATCGAAGCGCCCCGCCGTCCTGGCGGGGCGCTGTCGTTTCGCGAGGAGGGCCGATGAGCAATGGTATCAAGCAACTCGCGCAGAACAAATCGGGCCGGGTAGTGATCTCCGAACCCAAGGAGATCGCGCTCTATTCGATCCGGCCGTCGCAAAAGGCGATCGACCGGATCGAGAAGCTGGAACGGCTGACCGTCGAAGCGGAACAGCGCCTGGGCAATTTCGTCGTCGGCACGACGGAGCGCTGACGCGGCACCAGCACCACGATGCAGGCGGAAATTCACCTTGGCGGCCTCCAGACCGACGATGACTGGGTCGATCTTGTCGATCTGATCCGCGGTAAAGACCAGAAGCTTCTCGAAAATCTCCTGGCAGAATTTGAAAAGGCAGGCGCCGGCGGTTTCCTGCTCGAAGGCGCCTATATCGATCGCGACTTCTCTGCCGCCTATGCTTCTTTCTACTCGACGCTGTTCGAGCCCTATCTGAAATATTGCCGCCGGCTGCATTTCTTCCGCGCCGATCTCTCGCATATCGCGGCGATCACCGACGCCGAGGCGATCGCCTATGAGATCGAACGGCAGAAAGAGGATTATCTCGGCTTCATCGTCCTACGCCCGGTGCAACATGCCCCGGTCGGTTCAGCGGTGATCGCCGCCAAGGCGCTCGACGAAGACGACAATGTCCAGATCGATGTCCGCGCCGATCACCCTGTCCATGTCCTTGGTGCCGATCTGAAGGTCAACGGCTTTGCGCTGACCCAGCAGGACAGCCGGGTCGGTGCCTGCGCCCAGGCCGCGATCTGGATGGCGGGCCGCCATTTCTACCGCGATCATGGCGGGCCGTGGTTCTCGATGAGCGACATCAACGAAGCGGCGCTCAAATTTACCGATCAGTTCGTGTCCCGCTCGATCCCGGCGGGATCGGACTTCCTGCGCCCTGACAATATGCTGCGCGCTCTGCGCGCCATGGATCGGCATCCGGTTTTCACTCCCGCGGATCGGCGGGATCTGGGCAGCTTTGCCGATGTGATCGGGCGGTATCTCGATTCCGGCATCCCGGTGCTTATCGGGCTGGGAACGCCGGGCGATCTTACCGCGGTCGGCCATGCCGTCGTCGCAATCGGGCGGGTGATGCGCGAACGCGGCGACGCGGAGCTGCCCGATTATCCGACCGCCGCTGAACTGATCTCCCACCTTATCGTCGCCGATGACCAGCGCGGGCCCGCTTGTCTGTTGCCGGTCCATGAAGCGGATCGCAGCGATGCCTATCCCTGGACGCTGGAGAAGAATGGCGTCCATTCGATCACGCCGCTGCCCAACAAGGTGTTCATGACCGGCGAAGCTGCCGAGACGATCAGCCGCAGCCTGGTTGAGCAATGTTTCGAGCGGATCGAGGAGTATAGCGCGCTTGCCCGTGCGCGCGCGGACGATGGCGGCGAAGATCTCCAGGATGCCAAATCGGTCGATCCGTCCTTCTACGCCGTTGCGCCGCAACGGCTGGTGGCGCGGACCTATCTCACCCATGGCTGGCGCTACAAGGGGCGCGCGCTGCGCAACCGCTTGCCGGACGTGTTCAAATATGAGCTGCTGAGCAAGCAGCTTCCCCGCTATGTCTGGGTTACCGAATATTCGCTGCCCGACGATCTGCGCGGGTTCGACCACTGCCAGCGCAAGGTGCGCGCGCATGTCGTCGTCGATGCGACCGGCTACAAGCATGGCGACAGCAATCTTGTCGTGCAGGTGCCTGGCGTCGCGATGTTCACGACCTTCGATGCGAACAATCCGATCGCCACCCGCGGCCTGATCTTTCGCGCGACCAACGAAGCGGAGCCGTTCCTGCCCAAGGTCAGGGGCTGGGACGATTTCGATCAATGCGCGGTACCCGCACCACCGGACGAACCCGGCCCAGCCCAGCCCGGCGGGTCAGAGCAAGCCTAGCCAGTGCAGCACGCGGCGCCACCAGCTGGCCGGCGCAGCATCCCCTTCATTCGATTGCGGCTCTACCGCCGCCGCCTGGCAATTGCGGATGTCGAACAGCGGATCGCCCGTTTCGTTGCCGCGATAGTGGCGGCACGGCGTGTCGCCGATGGCGTGCAGCCGGTTGCTGGTCGCGACTTGCTGGCGGTTACCGTCATATTCGAGATAGGCGCTGCCAAGCGGGTGCTTCAGCCAGGGCGTCAGCAATTGCATCGTCAGGCCCACCGCCAGCGATGCCAGCACACCATTTGGCCAGACGACCTGCGGCTTGCCGCCGGCTGCGCCATAGGTCTGCGCCTCCGCTTCGAGACGGGCTTCGGTGAGGATGCCGAGGCACCACAGGCACGCGCAACCCGGCATCGACAGCACGACCTGGCCGCCAATCGAGAAATGCTCGCCGACCGCATGCACGTCCATGCCCATGTCGATATAGGGGATCAGCAACCGGCGGCAGAACGCTTCGAGCTCCGCGCGCTCCGCGAAGGAATCGACGCCGCCGATGATGATATCGCACTCGGCAAGCGCAGCCGTTGCATCCTGCCATTTGCAGCGCAGTGCACGAAGCCGCGGCCGATCGACCAGATTGCGCACCATGCGCGCGGCAATGTCCGCCTTGGCGCGGCAGGCCGTCACATCGTCGAGCGTACCACCGATCAGCCGGTTGAGATTGGTGTCCTCGATGATGTCGGGATCGACAGCGACAATGCCGGCGATGCCGATATGGGCGAGCTGCTGGATGACATGCGAACCGCCGCCGCCCAGGCCGACGATCCCGATAGTGACCCGGGCGAGGCGCGCATCGCTGTCCGCGCCGAGAAAGCTTTGCCGGTCATAGCGGCTCATCGTGCATCTCCTTCGAGCCAAAGCGGGGCGCCGACCGCGGTGAAGCGCGTGATCTGGTGCGGGCCGTCGGTGCGCGACAGCCAGAGGTCGCCGCGCATCTGATCATGGCTGAGCAGCAGCGCGCCGTGTGGCGCATGCGCGGCGACGTTGAAAAAGTCGGGTATGAACTTCGCGTTCTCGCGATTGTCGATACCGCTGAACGCCGGCGTTCCGACATGCTCATGGACATGCACGTGCAGCGCGACGGTGCGGGTCTTGTAGCTGCGTTCGAGCGCCGCGCGGATCGCCGCTGAATTCATCATCGCGCCGACGCTGCGGTCCTGCGCATAATGATCATCGGCGACGGGATGGTAGTCCTGGGCGAGCAGCATCAGGCTGCCCGTGCCGAGGCGCGACACCCCGGCGCTGACCCAGCCCACCCGCTCATAGGCGAAAGGATGGGGCCGGGCGAGGTCGCTGCGGATCATGTCGAGCAGCGTGCTGCGGATCTTGAAATGGATGCTCATCGGAATGCCGCCAGATGGTTGGCAAGGATGCTGGTCCAGGCTTGCTCGGCGAGGATATGGTTCCACGACCAGGTGAACCATTTGCGGGTGAACAGATTGTGCTCGGTCCAGTTTGCGAGCGGCCCGGCTATCGCTGCGCTCAGGAACAGCCGGGTCTTGTAGCCGCCATGCTCGTGGGGACAGAGCAGCGCGTCGCGCGTGACGGGGCCGCTGCGCGTCGCGATGACCAGCCCCGGCATATGCACGAAAGTCAGCCCGCCCTGAACCAGCGGCGCCGCATCCGGGTAGATGGCCCGGATGCGCTCGACTTCCTCCGCCGCGTTCACGACGAACCGCCCTGGCGGACATGGCTGACGAACTTCGCCTTGGCGACGACGTGAATCGTCTCGCCCGGGGCCAGGGTGTGGAAGCTGCCGGCCTTGTCTACCCAGTCGAGGTCGAGATCGGCGGCGACGCCGAGGGCTTCCTTGAGCGTCTCGGTGGTATAGTCGCCGGCGCGGATCTTGACCTTGACGCCGTTGAGCTCGACGGTGACCAGCCGCGGTTCCTGGGAGCGTTCCGTGGTGTAGAAGCGCTCGGTCTCGGCCCCCGTCAGGCTGATCGTCTCATCGGCCTCAACCAGATCGTCCTTGCCGCCCTTGGGGTCGTAGAAGACGTCACGGTCGTCGGCGATACGGGCGAGCGCCCGCAGATCCGCACCGGTGATGGTGTCGTTGCCATAGGGGTAGCGCCGCCCGTCGACGATGACGAAGAAGAGGCGATCGGCACGGGCGGTGGTGAACTCCTCGGCGCCATCGGCGCGCAGGCTGATATCTTCGGACAGGTTGATGTCCTCCAGCATGCCGTCGGGCTGGCGGAGGAACAGCAGATGCTCGTCGACCGGGTAGCGCCCGGCCGCTTCGAGCAGATCGCGGCCCTTGAGCAGCGGGTCGGCAAAGCTGTGATCGATGCCGTCGATGGTGACGGCGAAGCGCTTCACGCGCGAGACTCCGGTGGTCATTTCCCAGGTACTCCAGGTGAGGCGCTTGCCTCGTTGACGAAAACGCCATATCTAGGATGGCGATAACGCACAGATAGGAGTAATAGCGTTTATGTCAACTATTTCATCGCGAATTCGCCATGTCTGAGGACGCAAATGTTGCGGACGCCTTCCGCGCCCGACTGGCAAGTGCCCGGGACGCAAGGGAAATCAGCCAAGGCGAGCTGGCAAAAAAAGCGGGTTTACCGGCCAGCTCGATCTCGCATTTCGAAGGCGGCGGGCGAAAGCCGTCGTTCGACAATCTCAATCGGCTTGCTGACGCCCTCAATGTCACGACCGACTATCTGCTCGGCCGCAGCAGCGATGTCGGAACCTCGGCGGCGGTGCAGAAGCTGAGCCGTCACCTCGACAAGCTCAACGCCTATGACCTCGATATCGCTGAACGTTTCATCGAAGTGCTTGCGAGCAAAGGCGAGGATCCGTCCAAAGACTAATGATAGCGCGTTCCACTGGCTCGCCAAGCGGGGTGTGCCGAAGGTCCAGCCGCGCACCTTAGGGAAAGACCACGCCTGACCGGAGGTCGAGACCCCCCGCTCGAGAGCTATGGACGCGGGACCGCTTGGGCTGAGTTGTGGCTCGGCCCGTACCTGCCATAAACCGAGATGAACGAACGTTTGAATTCTAGACGCGGCACAGGTGTCGCTAATGGCGGACTATAAGTCTTAGCGGGCTCGTCGGGCCAGCTGAACGAGTGTCCGGTCCCGCGTCGGCCGGCTAAAAGCGGCCAGTCTGCAAGCGGCCCAATTGAAGACAGGGGTCCGAATGGCACCAGCGAGGCACCTTGAGTCACCAGCGAAGACCTGATGCCGGTTTGAAAATAGAGCGAGTCTTGAGGCCGAGCCCCGGACATTGAGTCGCGCGGGCGGAGGCCCGCATGACACCGACAAAGCTCCTCCTTGGCCAGATGCTGGTTGTCGCCGCGATCGTCGTGGCGGGCATCTGGTTCGCGACCCAGTGGGCGGCGGCGGCGCTGGCCTACCAGCCCGAACTCGGCACGCCATGGTTCAGGCTCGGCGCAACGCCGGTCTACGCGCCTTGGTCGATCTTCCCCTGGTGGTTTCATTTCGATGCCTATGCCCCGGTCGTCTTCGACGAGGCCGGCGCGATCGCGGCTGCGGGCGGTCTGCTCGGCTGCGGCGCGGCGGTGGCCGGATCGGTCTGGCGGGCGCGGCAGCAGCGCAACGTCACGACCTACGGGTCGGCACGCTGGGCGGGCCCGCGCGACATCCGCGCTGCCGGCTTGAGCGCGGACGCCGGCGTGTTCCTCGGCCGCGCCGCCGCGCACTATCTCCGCCATGACGGGCCAGAGCACGTCATGGCCTTTGCCCCGACGCGCTCGGGAAAGGGCGTCGGCCTCGTCGTGCCGACGCTGCTCGGCTGGACGGGCTCTACCGTCGTCCACGACATCAAGGGCGAGAACTGGCAACTGACTGCCGGCTGGCGGTCGCGCTTCTCGCATTGCCTGCTCTTCAATCCGACCGACGCGCGCTCGGCGCGGTACAACCCGCTGCTCGAGGTTCGCCGCGGCGCCGACGAGGTCCGCGACGTCCAGAACGTCGCCGACATCCTAGTCGATCCGGAAGGCGCGCTGGAACGTCGCAGCCATTGGGAGAAGACCAGCCATTCGCTGCTGGTCGGCGCGATCCTCCACATCCTCTACGCCGAGGAGGAGAAGACGCTAGCCCGCGTCGCGACCTTCCTCTCCGATCCGGAGCGCCCGTTCGTCGCGACGCTGCGCGCGATGATGACGACCAATCATCTCGGCACCGAGGAGATGCCGCTGGTGCATCCCGTCGTCGCCTCGGCGGCACGCGAGGTGCTCAACAAGTCCGACAACGAGCGCTCGGGCGTGCTGTCGACCGCGATGTCGTTCCTGGGCCTCTACCGCGATCCGACCGTCGCCGCGGTCACGGCGGCGTCCGACTGGCGGGTCGAGGACCTGGTCGCCGCACGGCATCCGGTGTCGCTCTACCTGGTCGTGCCGCCCTCGGACATCAGCCGCACCAAGCCGCTGATCCGCCTCGTGCTCAACCAGATCGGCCGGCGCCTGACCGAGCAGCTGCACGCGGCAGGCGCTCCGGGGCGCCACAGGCTGCTGATGATGCTGGACGAGTTCCCGGCACTCGGCCGCCTTGAATTCTTCGAGACCAGCCTGGCCTTCCTCGCCGGCTATGGCGTCCGCGCCTTCCTGATCGCGCAGAGCCTCAACCAGATCGAGAAGGCGTATGGCGAGCACAACGCCATCCTCGACAATTGCCATGTCCGCGTCGCCTTCGCGACGAACGACGAGCGGACGGCCAAGCGGATCTCCGACGCGCTGGGCACCGCGACCGAGCAGCGCGCCATGCGCAACTATGCCGGTCATCGCCTCGCGCCCTGGCTCGCGCACGTCATGGTCAGCCGCCAGGAGACTGCCCGCGCGCTGCTGACGCCCGGCGAGGTCATGCAGCTGCCGCCAACCGACGAAGTGGTGCTGGTCGCCGGCTATCCGCCGGTCCGCGCCCGGAAGCTGCGCTACTTCGAGGATGCGCAGTTCAAGACGCGCGTGCTGCCGCCCCCGACGCTCGGGCGCGGCAGGGCAGCCGACCTGCCGCCCCACCGCGCCCATGACTGGCAGGACCGGGTCCGCCCGGTCGATGCGCGGCTCGCCGAGGCTGCACCCGAAGACGAGGAGGAAGCCGGCGGTCTCGAGCAGGCGCGCCATCCCGCCCAGGAAATCGGCGCCGCCGCACCCGTCGACCTGGCGCCCGCTGACCCGCTCGGGCTGGGCGAGGACGAGAGTGACCCTGCCGCCGACAAGCGCGCGATGGATCAGGCCGCGACCGGTACCGCGCGGCGCGCCTATGCGCTGGACATGGCCGACAAGCGGCCCGGCAATCTCGAGCTGGACTTCTGAGATGGCCGAGCGCGTCCGCCATCAGCTCTTCCTTCCGAAGCCGGTTAGCGACCGTCTCGAGGCGCTCGCCGCAGCACCCGGCGCGACCAAGTCCGCGATCCTCGCCGACGCGGTGACCGCCTGGCTCAACCGCCGGGGCACGTCGGAGCTGGAGGATCGCTTCGCACTGCGCCTCGACCGAATGTCCAATGCGCTGGGCCGCATCGAGCGCGATGGCCATGTCGCGCTCGAGACGCTCGCGCTGTTCATCCGCTTCGAACTCTCGATCCAGGCACCGCTCGCCGAGAACGACGTGGCGGGCCGCGCACTCGCGCGCGAGCGCTTCGAGGCGTTCGTGACACAGGTCGGACGCGCCGTCGCGACCGGCAAGCGCACGCTCCTCCCCGGAGAGGAAGAGCGATGAGCGAGATCCTCTCCTCCGACCGCCGACGCGCGATGCTGCGCACCGCGATGGGGCCCGACATCGCCTCGGCGCTAGCCGATCCACTGGTGGTCGAGGTCATGGTCAATCCCGACGGGTCGCTGCGCCTCGACCGGCTCGGCGAAGGCCGGATCGACACGGGCGTCGTCCTGGAGGCATCGCAGGTCGAGCGGATCGTCCGGCTGGTCGCGAGCCATGCCCGTGCCGAAGTCCATGCGGCGCAGCCGATCATTTCTGCCGAGCTGCCGCCGTATCTCGATGGCCGAGCCGGCGAACGCTTCGAAGGCGTGCTGCCGCCGGTCTCGACCGGCCCCTGCTTCTCGATCCGCAAGCCTGCCCAGCGTCTCTACACGCTGGACGACTATGCGGCGGACGGGAACATGTCCGCCGCGGTGGCGGATACGCTCAGGGCGGCGGTCACCCAGCGGTTCAACATCCTCATCGCCGGCGGGACGAGCTCGGGCAAGACGACGCTCGCCAACGCGCTCCTTGCCGAGATGCGCTGGGTGGATGCCCGCGTCATCCTGATCGAGGATACGCGCGAGTTGCAGAGCCCGGCGCCGGACACGGTGGCGCTGCGCACCCGCCCGGGAATCGTGTCGATGACCGACCTGGTGCGCTCGACGCTGCGCCTCCGACCGGACCGGATCATCGTCGGCGAGGTTCGCGGGCCCGAGGCGCTCGACATGCTCAAGGCCTGGAACACCGGGCACCCCGGCGGGATCGCGACCGTCCACGCCAACTCGGCCGAGGCCGCGCTCTACCGCGTCGAGCAGCTCGTCCAGGAAGCGGTCGTCACCGTGCCCCGCCGCCTCGTTGCCGAGGCGATCGACCTCGTCGTCTTCATCGCCGGACGCGGTGCCCACCGCTCGGTCGACGCGATCGCGCGCGTCGCCGGCGTCGATCCCGATTCGGGCGCCTACGCGCTCGCCCCCTTCCATCTCGCCACCAGCCAAGGAGCCTGACCATGAAGACCATGAACCTGCCCGCCAAGCCGCGCCTGCTGCCCGGCGCTGCCCTTGCTATCCTCGCCGCCGGCCAGGCCTATGCGTCCGGAACCGGCATGCCGTGGGAGGAGCCGCTCCAGCAGGTGCTGGAGTCGGTCCAGGGCCCGGTCGCCAAGATCGTCGCGGTGATCATCATCATCGTGACCGGCCTGACGCTGGCGTTCGGCGAGACGGCCGGCGGCTTCCGCCGGCTCATCCAGATCATCTTCGGGCTGTCGATCGCTTTCGCGGCCTCGAGCTTCTTCCTGTCCTTCTTCTCGTTTGGCGGCGGGACGCTGCTGGCATGATCGGGGACGGCCAGCATCTCGACGGGTTCGAGGCGCCGCTGCACCGGTCGCTCGCCGAGCCGATCCTGCTCGGTGGCGCGCCGCGCGCCATCGCGATCGTCAACGGCACCGTCGCCGCCGCGCTGGGCCTGGGACTCCAGCAATGGATCGCGGGCGTGCTGGTCTGGGCGGTCGGGCACACCATCGCGGTCTTCGCCGCGAAGCGCGACCCGGACTTCGCTCCGGTGCTCGCGCGCCACCTGCGGCAGCGGGGATATCTCGCATGCTGAACCTGCGCGAATATCGGAGTCGCGCCGACCGCCTGGCCGATCATCTCCCCTGGGCCGCGCTGGTCGCGCCCGGCGTGATTCTCAACAAGGACGGCAGCTTCCAGCGCACGCTGCGCTTCCGCGGCCCCGACCTCGAATCGGCGACCGAGGCCGAGCTGGTCTCCGCCTGCGCGCGCGCCAACAATGTGCTCAAGCGCTTCGGCTCGGGCTGGGCGCTGCACATCGAGGCCGAGCGCCGCGAGGCGCCGGGCTATCCGGCGAGCGACTTCCCGGACGCGGCATCCTGGCTGGTCGACGAGGAACGGCGCGCGTCGTTCGAGGCGGCGGGTGCTCATTTCGAGAGCCGCTACCATCTCACCCTGACTTTCCTGCCGCCGCCCGATCAGGCGGACAGCGCGGGCCGAGCGCTGGTCGAGCGTGCCGATGCGCCGCAGGGCCGCGACTGGCGCCAGGCGCTGGCCGGGTTCGTCGCGGAGACCGATAGCGCGCTCGACCTGTTCTCGGGCTTCATGCCGGAGATCGCAGCGCTCGACGACGCGGAGACGCTGGCATTTCTACATGGCACCATCTCGACGCGACGCCACTGCGTGCGCGTGCCCGAGACGCCGATGTATCTCGACGGGCTGCTCGCCGACACGCCGTTGACCGGGGGGCTCGAGCCGATGCTCGGGTCGCTGCACCTGCGCACGCTGACCATTCTCGGCTTTCCCGGCCTCAGCCGGCCCGGGATCCTCGATGCCCTCAACCACCAGGACTTCGGCTTTCGCTGGGTCACGCGGTTCATTGCGCTCGACAAGACCGACGCGACCAGGGCGCTGACCCGGCTGCGCCGCCAATGGTTCAACAAGCGCAAGTCGGTCACCGCGATGCTGCGTGAGGTGATCTACAACCAGCCGGTCCAGCTGCTCGACAGCGACGCCGACAACAAGACCGCCGACGCCGATCTCGCGCTCCAGGCGCTGGGCGGCGACCAGGTCGCCTTCGGCTACCTCACTACGACGATCACCGTCGCCGACGAGGATCGGGCCCGCGTCGAGGACAAGGTCCGCGCGGTCGAGCGGATCGTCAACGGGCTCGGCTTCACCTGCATCCGCGAGGGGCTGAACGCGGTCGAGGCCTGGCTCTCGAGCCTGCCCGGGCAGGCCTATGCCAATGTCCGCCAGCCGCTCGTCCATACGCTCAATCTCGCGCACCTGATGCCGCTGTCGAGCGTCTGGGCGGGACCTGCGCGCAACCGGCACCTCGACGGGCCGCCGCTCCTCCATGCCGAGACCAGCGGGTCGACTCCGTTCCGGCTCTCGACCCATGTCGGCGATGTCGGGCACATGATGATCGTCGGGCCGACCGGTGCCGGCAAGTCGGTCCTGCTCGCGCTGATCGCGCTCCAGTTTCGCCGCTATCCGGGGAGCCAGCTCTACCTCTTCGACATGGGCCGCTCGGCGCGCGCGGCCACGCTGGCGATGGGCGGTGCGCATCACGGGCTCGGGCTCGGCGGCGACGCCGGCGATATGATCGCGTTCCAGCCGCTCGCCGGGATCGCCGACGCCGGCGAGCGTGCCTGGGCGGCAGAATGGATCGCCGCGCTGCTCGCGCACGAGAGGGTCGTGGTCACGCCGGAGGTGAAGGAAGCCGTCTGGTCGGCGCTGACCAGCCTGTCGAGTGCCCCCATTGAGGAGCGGACGCTCACTGGCCTCTCGCTGCTGCTCCAGTCGATGGCGCTCCGCTCGGCGCTCGCGCCCTATACGCTCGAAGGCCCGTTCGGCCGGCTGCTCGACGCGGCCGAGGACGATCTGCACATGGCGGACGTCCAGTGCTTCGAGACCGAGGCACTCATGGGCGCCGGCAGCGTGGTCGCGCCCGTCCTGACCTATCTCTTCCACCGGCTCGAGGCGCGGTTCACCGGACGCCCGACATTGCTGATCCTCGACGAAGCCTGGAAGTTCCTCGATCACCCGCTGTTCGCCGCGCGCATCCGCGAGTGGCTGAAGACGCTGCGCAAGAAGAATGTCGCGGTGATCTTCGCGAGCCAGAGCCTCGCCGACATCGCCGACAGCGGCATCGCGCCGGCCATCATCGAGAGCTGCCCGCAGCGCATCCTGCTGCCCAATGCCGCGGCGATCGAGCCGCAGGGACGCGCGACCTATCAGCGGTTCGGGCTCAACGACCGGCAGATCGAGCTCGTCAGCCGCGCGACGCCCAAGCGGCATTATTACCTCCAGTCCGCCGCCGGCAACCGCCTCTTCGAGCTGGGCCTCGGGCCGGTCGCGCTCGCGCTGTGCGGCGCCTCCGATCCAGCCACGCAGGCGTGCATCGACGCGCTGCTCGCTGAGCATGGTCCGGCCGGATTCGCCTCGCGCTTCCTCGATGAGACCGGTCTCGACTGGGCCGCGGCGCTGCTCGCCCAATTCCCCGATTCCCAAGCGAAGGAGTAGAAGTGATGCGTATCCTCACCCGCAAGAACCTGATCGCAACGGCGCTGGGCTTGGGCGCCTTGGGCTCGCTGACGATGGGCTTCGCGACCAGCGCGCACGCGCAGATCACGGTGTTCGACCCCAGCAACTACAGCCAGACCGTCCTGACCGCGGCGCGCACGCTTCAGCAGGTCAACAACCAGATCCAGTCGCTCCAGAACGAGGCGCAGATGCTGCTCCGGCTGGACAGGAACCTGAAGGGCATCGCCTTTCCGCAGCTCCAGGCGCTGCTCGACAAGCTCGACGGCATCGACCGGCTCATGAAGCAGGCCCAGAGCGTCGACTTCGAGGTGGACCAGCTCGAGGCCAGGCTGAAGTCGCTCTATCCGCGCAGCTTCGATCCCGGCTCTACACGCGACCAGCGGCTGCAGGCGGCCCGGGAGCGCTACGACGCGAGCACCGATGCGCTGCGCCGGACGATGACCGTCCAGAGCGGCATCGTGCAGCAGGCGCGTGAGGATGCCGAGGCGCTGGCCGAGATCGCGGCGCGCAGCCAGGGCGCGGAAGGCGCGCTCGCCGTCGGCCAGGCGACCAACCAGCTGCTCGCGCTCACCGCCAAGCAGGGCATGGCCCTCCAGCAGATGATGGCCGCGCAGTTCCGCGCCGACGCGCTCGAGAAGCAGCGTCAGCTGACCGAGTCCGAGGCATCGCGCGCCGCGACGCGCAAGTTCCTCGGCACCGGCACCGCCTACACGCCCCAGCGATAGCGAGACCGGCCGCGGCGGACCAAGCCCCCTGCCGCCGCGGTCGCAGCCCGCGGGGCCCTGGCCAACCGCTCCCCCTGGCCGGGCCCCGCGGCACCCAGATCCAAGGAAGAACCCGTGAACGACCTCAACGTGATCGACCGGTTCATGGCCGACTTCATCCGCTACATCGATAGCGGGTTCGGCCTGCTCGGGCCCGATGTCGGCTTCCTGACATCCGTGCTGATCGGCATCGACATCACGCTCGCCGGCCTGTTCTGGGCGATGGGCGGCGAGGACGACATGATCGGCCGCTTCCTCAAGAAGATCCTCTACATCGGCGTGTTCGCGCTGATCCTCAATCGCTTCTCCACGCTCGCCGACATCATCTTCCGCTCCTTCGCGCAGGCAGGGCTGACCGCCGGCGGGGGCACGCTCTCGGCCGACGACCTGCTCCGCCCGGGCCGTCTCGCGGGCACCGGATTCCAGGCCGCCTGGCCATTGCTCGACCAGGCCAGCGACCTGCTCGGCTTCACGACCTTCTTCGAGAACTTCATGACGATCATGGTGCTCCTGATCGCCTGGGTGATCGTGATCGTCGCCTTCTTCATCCTTGCCGTGCAGATGTTCGTCTGCATCCTCGAGTTCAAGCTGACGACGCTCGCCGGGTTCATCCTCGTGCCGTTCGCGCTGTGGAACCGCACCAGCTTTCTCGCCGAGCGCGTGCTTGGCAACGTCATCTCGTCGGGCATCAAGGTGATGGTGCTGGCGGTGATCGTCGGCATCGGCTCGGGCTTCTTCACCGAGTTCGCCTCGGCGCTTCAGGGCAAGGAGCCCGATATCGGCCAGGCGATGAGCTTGGTGCTCGCCAGCCTCGCATTGTTCGGTCTCGGCATCTTCGGGCCGGGCATCGCTTCCGGGCTCGTCTCCGGCGCGCCGCAACTCGGCGCCGGCTCGGCGGTCGCAACCACGGCGCTCGCGGCGGGCGGCTTCGCGGTCGCCGGCGGCGCAGGCATGGCTGCGGCGAAGGGGCTTGCCGGTGCCGGGCTCGGCGCGATCCGCGCCGGCACCTCGATGGGGTCGGCAGCCTCGACCGCGTACAAGCTCGGCCAGGAAACCTCCGGCTCGAAGTCGGTTGCAGCCGGCATGGGCGGTGTCGCGACCGCCGCCCGCGGCGCACTCGCGCAGCGCATGGGCGGAGGGCTCCGCGCGGCGGCTGCCGACGGCCAGCGTGCCGCCTGGAATGCCGGCACGACGGGCGCGCGGGCGAACCCCGGGGGAGCGCCGGCTCCTGCGGCTAACGCGATGCCGGGTTGGGCGCGCGACCTCCAGAACACGCAATCCCGCCGTCACCATCGCCAAGCGGCGATCCACGCCCTCCAGGGTTCGGATCGCGGCGGCGGCGGCGCGACCCCCGACATCAAGGAGAAGGACTGATGCGCTTCAAACGTGCCGTCCAGCGCTACGGGCGCACGGACGAACCCGAGACACCGTACCGTCGCGCGGGCCAGCTCTGGGACGAGCGGATCGGCTCTGCCCGGGCCCAGGCGAGCAACTGGCGGCTGATGGCATTCGGCGGGCTGGCGCTCACCACTGGCCTGTCGGGCGCGCTGGTCTGGCAGTCGATGCAGAGCCGCGTCGTCCCCTATGTCGTCGCGGTCGACAGCCTCGGCCAGGCACAGGCAGTGTCCCCCGCCGCCGCCGAATACCGGCCGACCGACCCCCAACTCGCCTGGTTCCTGGCGCGCTTCGTCACCGACATCCGGGGCCGGTCGCTGGATGCGGTGCTGATGCGGGAGAACTGGCTCCAAGCATATGACTTCGCCTCGAAGCGCGGCGCCATCTTCCTCGGCGAATATGCCCGCTCGGCGAACCCGTTCGCGGATGTCGGCGACAAGACCGTATCGGTCCAGGTGACCAGCGTGGTCCGCGCATCCGCGACGAGCTTCCAGGTGAAATGGGCCGAGCGCGCCTATGACCGCGGGAGCCTTGCGGGCACGTCGCGCTGGACCGCGATCGTCACGGTCCTGCTCAAGCCGCCGCGCGATGCTGAGACGCTGCGCAGGAACCCGCTCGGCCTTTATGTCGATGCGATCGACTGGAGCCGCGAGCTCGAGACGCCTGCCGACCATGCGTCGGGCACGGCGCCGACGCCCGTGCCGGATCCCGGCGTGCCCAGCGGATCGCCGCTCGATCCCCGCCTCGGCCAGCCCTCCCAAGCCCAACCGGAGAACCGCCCATGAACCGCATCCTACTTGCGGCGAGCGCGCTCGTCGCTGTGCCCGCTTTCGCGCAAATCTCGCCGCCCCAGCCGCCTCAGGCCGCCACGGCGAGTCCCAGCTCACCACCGGTCGCGACTACCATCGCTCCCCCGTCGGTAGTGCCTCCCGTGGTGCCCCGTCGCCACAAGCCGTCGCCGGCCGAGCTTCGGGTTCGCACGGCGAATGCGAAAGCGACCCAAGAGCCTGCGGCCCCGGCCTTCGTCAACGCCGTGCAGGTCTACCCCTATGGCGAGGGCGTCCTGTATCGACTGTTCGCCGCGCCCGAGCGGGTCAGCGACATCGCCCTGCAGCCCGGAGAGGCGATCGTCTCGGTGGCGGCGGGCGACACGGCGCGCTGGACCGTCGGCGACACGACCAGCGGTTCCGGCGAGAGCAGGCGCGTCCATATCCTCGTGAAGCCGTTCGCCGCCGGGCTCTCGACCAACCTCGTCATCACGACCGATCGGCGCGCCTATCATCTGCAGCTCGACAGCACGCCGGCCACCGCCATGGCCGCCTTGTCCTGGACCTATCCGCGGGACGAGATGATCGCGATCCGCAGCCAGCAGGCGTCGGCGGAAGCGGCAAGGCCGGTCGCTTCGGGCCTCGCTGTCGAGCAGCTGAACTTCGGCTATGCGGTGACCGGCGACAGGCCTGCCTGGCGGCCGCTGCGCGCGTTCGACGACGGGCGGCAGACGTTCGTCGAATTCCCGGCGAGCGTCGGCGTCGGCGAGGCGCCGCCGCTGTTCGTCATCGGCGACCAGGGTGACGCCCAGCTCGTCAACTACCGCATGGCTGGCCACTTCTATGTGGTCGACCGACTGTTCGATGCCGCCGAGCTTCGCCTTGGGACGAAGAAGCAGGCGGTGGTGCGCATCAGCCGGACCGGCGCCGACCGGGGCCGGCGGCAGCGGAGGACGTCATGAGCGAGACCGTCCCCGCTGCGGCGGCCTCGCCCAAGCTCGATCCCGCGACCCTCGTGCTGCGCGGTCGGCCGAGCCGGATCATCCGCTTCCGACGCGGCGCGATCATCGCGATCGCGGCGCTCGGGTCGACCGCGATCGTCGGGGTCACCTGGGTCGCGCTCAAGCCCGCGACCTTCCGGATCGTCGCCGGTGCCGAGGACCAGAAGGACATCACCAACCATGCGCCCGACGACGCACTGGCCGGCGCGCCGAAAAGCTATGGTGACGTGCCCAGGCTCGGGCCGCCGCTCCCCGGCGACCTCGGGCGCCCGATCCTGCGCCGGCGGGAGGCGCTTGGCGGATTGCCGCCTGCGGACTCCTCAGACCAGGCCGCGCAGGCCGCCGAAGCCGAGAGACAACGGCTTCTCGCCGAGCGCAAGGCGGCCCGCGAATCCGGAATCATGATGCAGCTCGGCGCCACCGAGCATGCGGTGAATGCGGCTGCGCCCGCCTCTGCGCCGGCCGCCGCTCCGGTGCGGGAGGTGCCGTCGGGGACGATCGCGGCCGATCCGGCGCGGGATCCAGGCAACCAGCAGCGCAAGGCGGATTTCCTCGCCGGGAAGGACGAGACCGGCGATATCAACCCGCACGCGCTGGTGGCGCCCGTATCGCCCTACACGCTGAGCGCCGGCAGCATCATCGCCGCCAGCCTGATCACCGGTCTGAATTCTGACCTGCCCGGACTCGTCACCGCGCAGGTCACCGAGAATGCCTATGACAGCGCCACCGGCCATATCCTGCTGGTTCCGCAGGGTGCAAGGCTGATCGGCAGCTACGACAGCGTCGTGGCCTATGGGCAGAGCCGGGCGCTGGTCGTCTGGCAGCGCATCGTCTTCCCAAACGGCAGCTCGATCCGGATCGAAAACGTGCCCGCGACCGATATGTCGGGCTATGCCGGCCTTGCTGACAAGGTCGATGCCCACACCTGGCAGTTGCTCAAGGGCGTGGCGCTCTCCACGCTGCTCGGTGTCGGCACCGAGCTGAGCCTCGGCGACAGCGAAAGCGATCTCGTCCGCGCGATCCGCGAATCCGCACAGCAGGGCACCTCGCGCGCCGGCGACCAGATCGTCACCAAGAACCTCAACGTCCCGCCGACCATCAAGGTGCGACCCGGCTGGCCCCTTCGCGTCGTGGTGCACAAGGACATCGTCCTCGCGCCATGGCCGGACCAGGAGCAATAAGATGCCTGACCTCAAGCTCGCGCAACTTCCCGACCGTACACCGGTCAAGCTCGGCATTTCGGTAATGCCGGACCTGCACCAGGCGCTCAGCGACTATGCCGCGCTCTACGCCCAGGCCTATGGCCGGGAGGAGCCGGTCGCGGACCTCATCCCGGCGATGCTCTCCGCGTTTCTCGAGAGCGATCGCGCCTTCAGCAAGGGGAGGTCGAAATGAGCCGGCATGCTCTGGAGCCCAATGAAGCAACGCTGGAGCCGATCAGCGTGCGGATTTCCACCGCCGTCAGGATCACCGGCATCTGTCGCTCCACGATCTACGAGCTCATCGGCGACGGGACGATAGAGACCGTGAAGATCGGGCGATCGACCTTCATCCTCTATCCCAGCCTGAAGCGGCTGTTCGAGCGGAGCTGACATTATTCGCGGTACCCAGGTTGAGCATGCCAGCACACTTGCGCGGACGTCTGAAACGGGCCCGAAGCGGATTGTCTGGCTTTGGCGCGAAAAGTGACAGAGCTGACGTTCGCCACGCGCTCATAGCTACTCTTCGTGGCGTTCGGGGGCTGCGGCGCGAAAGCGGACACAGCCCTCGAAAGCGTCTAACAAGTGGCGATGGATGACGATGCCACCATATTAACCTGGCGGGAGGATACGGGCTGGGATGCTCGGCGCGGCAATGCCATAAACATCGTTAAGGTCGATTCCGCGACTTGGACAGCGCTCCCGGACACCCTTACGCCGAGCGCCGAGAAGGCCTATCGCGCATTCGGGCAGCGGCCGGACTACCTGCAATGGTGGGCGAGCGCCTGCGGCGGGACGGCGCCGGGCATTCGGCGCTTCGCGATGTCGACCCCTGCGGATCATTGGGAACGCCCTTGGGAAGCCACGATCGCGGCACTCGAGCAACCGCGATGGAGCTCCGTCTCAATCGTCCGTATCGAGAAGGGTCCGCCGGTGCAGTCTCCCCAGGACATGGACGTCCCGCTGCGCGTCATGGTGCTCCAGGGAAGCGAAACGGGCGAAGGCCTCGACCGCCTCGACCTCGCCGCCGAACTCCAGGGGCTGCTCGACGCGCGCGATAGCCTGGACGAAGCGACGCGATCCCGCGTCCCGCCAATAGCTTCGCGCCAGGTCGGCAAGGCGGACCTCGTCGCTGAGCTGATTGCCACGAAGCCCTCCCTGCTCTGGCTGAGCGGACACGCCACCAACGCCCCGCCGGGTTTCCTCATGGCCGACGGCTCGTGGCTGACCCCCGCCGATCTCGCCGCGGCGATCAGGGAGTCGTCGGAGACGAACCATTCGGTGCCGCTTTACGTCGTCCTCTGGGCGTGTAGGACGGCCGCCGGCGAACGCTATGCAGCACCCGGCGCCGCACCTCCATTCATCGCGGCGCTCGCCGACGTTGGCGTCGCCGGCATGCTGGCGACGCTTGCCCCGCTCGCCGACGACGTGGCTATCGATCTCGCCGCAGCGATCCTGGCCGGCGTCGTCGCGGGGCGCCCGCTCGACCACGCGGTCGCGCGCGGCAGAGCCAAGCTCATGGACGAGCAGGTCGACACAGGCACGAGGAATGACTGGGCATGTCCGGTGGTCTGGTGCACCGCGCTCCCGGTAGGCCAGACCAATTGGTCAGCTGCCGCCGATGACGCGCAGCGGCAGCAGCTGGCCCGGCGTCTCCTCGCGCCAAGCGAGGCGCCCGGAGAACTCGACGACGCAGGGCGCGCCCAAGCCGGACTATGGTCGGAGCAACTTAGAACCTGGGTGATCGAACGGCAGCCGGGCTCGTTCCAAGTTCGCGCCGCATGGTTGGGCAGAGTCATGGAGCTGCAGCAGACCGGTGTGCGGACAGTCCTCGTGCTGGACTTCGCCAACGGGTCGGCGCGCAACGTGCTTCGCGACTGGGCTGAGCGGGCGATGCGGGTGACGGACGGCTTCGACGACCCGAGCCGCGCGTTCAGGGGGATGCTGGAGACGCTGCGGACCGATCCCGAGGCGGGCTGGCCGCTGCTGTGCGGACAGGACAATTTCACGCTGGCGCTGATCGAGCCGCCGGAGCAGGACGACTGGCTGTTGCCGCTGCTAAAGAATGCACCCGCGCGCGCAGTGGTGCTGGCCGGGTCGTTCCCGGCCGCTGCTGCCGAAGACGGCTGGAGGCCCGATACGTTGCAGGTCGCGAATGCAGTGGACGGCGTGGCGCCACACGACCTGCCGATGGCCGCGGCGCTGGCCGTGCTCGCCCTCCCGGCCGTCGCGCAGGACCTCATGGCGCTCGACGCCGGCCAGTTCGCCAAGCTGCGGGAGCTCGGTTACGTCATCGAGACGCGCGCGGGCTGCGTGATGCCGCTGTCGCGCGCCGCGGAGACGCTCGCGAAGGTCGGCAAGGACGAGCTCGCCGCCGCGCACCGGCTGGCCTTCAGCGCATTGGACGGTCCCGCCGCCAGGGCCAGGATCGCCAACTCGGCCAGCGAGCCGCTCCGCCGGGCGCGCTTCCGCCATGCGTTGGAGTCGGGAGACCTCGCCGTCCGCTCCGTCGCCGCGCAGGAACTCATGGGCCTGTATCGTGCCGAACGCCGACCCGGCGCGCTGCTCGACGTGTTCGACCGGACGGACTTCAGGACGATCGACGAGACCTGGAAGATCGCGGCGGGTTGGGCCCGCATATCCACCGGGGCGCCGGACGAGGCGCGCGACATCCTCGAGGACGCGCACGACGACGAACTCGATCCAGTCGACCGCGCAACCAAGATGAGCCTGATGGCGGAAGTCGAGAAGTCCTCTGGGCAAGCGGGGTCGATCGGCCGCGCGACAGCGCACCTCAAGGAAGCGGTCGCCTCCCTCGCCGACGGGGATGACGAGCGGGCGGAGCGGGAGCGCCTCCGGATCGAGCACGACCAAGCCCGACTCGTCCAGTTCTTCGGGGAAGGAGCCGCCGCGGCCGCCCCGCTCTACGAGGAAATCGCGCGGAGCTGGGAGACCATCGCCGACAGCGGCCTCGACCAGGCGATCACGCTCCGGAACCTCGCCGAGGCGGAGATGGCCATCGGCGAGCAATCTGACGCCGACAAGCACTTCGCCGCTGCGGCGGACGTCATCGCGAAGGCGCGCGACCGGCTGCCTCCGCACACCGGTCATCCCGTCGCGCCGGAGATCGAGTATCTAGCCGGGCGCCTAGCCATCCGCACCGGCGACGAGGCGGGGGCAACCCGCGCGTTCGAGCGCGCGAGGTCGGTCGGACTCGCGACGGGCAACCTCATGCAGGTCGCGATCGTCGAGGCGCGGCTCTTCTGGCGGACCGTCGCCGCCCAGCCGCCCAAAAGCTACAACGACGGTGACTGGGCCGCACGCGCGCAGGCGCTGGCTCCCTTCCGTCGGCACGCCTGGGCAGCTCGGGTTATGATCGACGGCTACCTACGGTCCGCGCGAAGACTGCTCGAGAACGGCGTGAAACGCGCCGCGCAGTTCGCGCTGGTGGAGGCGCGCGAGCTCCTCGACGAGAACCCCGGATTTCAGCACAAGTCGGATCGGGACCGCACTGCGGCGACCGCCGCGGGGCTGGAGATCACCGGGGCCGACGAGGAAGCATGGGCGAAGCTGGCGGCCGCACACGACTGGGTCGAGGAGTGGAAGGCGGAGAAACGCGTCGAGAGCGCGAACGAGGCATGGGAGGTCACGGCCAATGGGTAACTCGGGGTCCGGCGCCGGCGGTGGCGGTGGTGGAGGCGGCGGAGGAGGAGGGGGTGGCTTCGGCGGTGGCGGCGGCGGATCGGGGTCGGTCACTCTACGGGGCGGTGCTCTCACGTCGACCGATCCGGGTCGGGCGAACGCGTTCGCCGCGATCACGAAGATCTACTCGCGGCTGTCACCCGACTATCTCTCGTTCCTCTTCAGAGATCCCGGCGTCGCGAGCGCCTACGAGGCGCTGTTCAACCTCCACGTCGCGCTCGTCGCGGACAAGAGCTGGGATACCGTCCAAGCCAAGTATGGCGTCGATCCGGGACCGGGCTGCCTGCCCAGGCTCGCGACTGCCCTTACGGACGATGCGGCCGTGACTCCGTCGCTTCAGGCTCCCCTCAAGGCCGCAGTGCTCGACTTCCTGTTGCGCGCCGTGGGCGACGACTTCGCGGTCCGCAACCGCGGCGACGCGTCCCAGGTGATCGCCGCGGCGGACGAACAGGTCTTTGCCCGCACCGCCAATCACTTCCTGGGGTCGTTCCTCGCGGAGAACATCCGCCTCGAGGGGAAGAACCTCGGGAAGGAGGCCCGGGCGCTCCTCGACGACTATGCGAGTTCGCAGGCCGACACGATCGTCGACGCCTTCGCCGCGAAGTTCCGGCACACCGCCTGGCGCGACGTCAACCAGGTTAGCTATCCGCACCTCATCCGGGTCATGGGCGGCGAGGTAGACTGGACCGTCAAGCGGCTGCGCAAGAAGGTGAACCCATGAGCGCGCTCACCTGCACCGTTCGTGGCGTTCGGCAGCACCTCCCGCTCCGCTCCGCGAAGTTCGAGATGGAGGCGGAACGGCCCGTGTGGACGGTCAAGGGCGCAATGGGGCCGCATGCCCTGTCGCCCCGCGCCCGCGACCTCCTGGACATCGCCGGCGCGATCTACCGCGTGGAGTCGCAGATCCGGCGCCGAACGACCGACCCAGCCGTGGCGTGGGAGATCGAGGCGCCCGTCCGCGACGCGGAGTTCTGGAGGACGACGGGCGGGGCGCCCCTCGCCGCCACACTCGGCTTCCTCAACCGGGCGCGCTGGACATTCACGTTCGTCGACCGGCCCGATGCGGTGGACTTCAAGGCCCCGGCAATCGACGAGCGGGAGGTCGACCAGGTCACGCTGTTCTCAGGCGGCATGGACAGCCTCTGCGGGGCGGGGTCGGACGCCCATGCGCGGGATCGCATCGCGCTCGTGTCCTTCTACCACGGCCAGTCGGCACTGCAGGCCCGCCTCGCCGACGAACTCGGCCACGGCCCGCCAACGCAGTGGCGCCTGACGGGGCAGCGCGGACGTGAGGGAATGAACTTCATCCGCTCCTTTATGTTCCTCACGCTCGGCGCTATTACCGCGCACACCTACGGCGCACTGCGCATCCTCCAATACGAGAATGGCGTGCTCGCGACCGCGGTCCCGCAGTCCGGCAACTTCATTCCCACCCGCCACGCCCACCCCGAGACGCATCGGCGGATGACGGACCTGCTACGGGCGGTGTTCGGAATCGATTTCTCGATCGAGAACCCGTTCCTCGACATGACGAAGCGCCAGGTCGGAGAAAAGCTGACCGGAGCCGTCGGCCAGGCCAAGTCGGACGAGCTGCACCGTCAGACCGAGACCTGCTGGTATCTCTTCCAGCCCGCGGTGCGCGGGCACAAGAAGGAGAACGGGCAGCCCTGCGGCGTCTGCACGCCGTGCATCGTGCGACTGACCGCGCGCCCCGCCGAACTGGCACCTGATGCGGGGGCCGGCTGGAAAGGATATGCATTCGACCTCCGTAAGCCCCAATACGCCGATGATCCGCTCGTCGGCACGAGCTTCCGCGCCTATCTGGAACTGGTGGACATCGCCCTTTCCGAACCAGACGACGCGACGATGATCGAGCAGCTCGCCCCGGAGGCGCGCGCCCTGATCGACGAGGACAGGGGCCCGTCGACAGCCCTCGTCGCGAGCCTGCTGAGACGGTTCGCGGAGGAGTTCTGCGAAACGTTCGGGATCAAGACGACGGGCAACGGAGGCCGAGGCGGAAGATGAGCGGAACGGATCTCGCCCTCAGCATACGCCAGCCGTGGGCCGAGCTGATCCTCGCGGGGCGCAAGACGCTCGAACTGCGCACCTGGATCACCGACTATCGCGGGCCGCTGTGGCTACATACCGGCAAGGCCGAGGATCCGGAACTCGACCGACTGTTCGGCCTATCGGACCTGCCGAGGGGCGCGTTCGTGGGACGCTTCGACCTGACGGACGTGGCACCGCTCGATGCGGGTCGCTGGGAACGGTGGCGCAACCAGCACTGCGATCCCGGGCCCTACATCCCCGGGTCGTTCGCCTGGGTGATCGAGCGAGCCGAACGCCTGCCCGAGCCGGTCCCGGCCCGGGGCAAGCTCAAGATTTACGAGATCGACGACGACGTGGCACGCACGCTCCGAGTCGCACTATCGGCCTGAACCAGCTAGACGACGACGAGGACGTGCTCCTCGTCGACATCGTGGACGTCAACGTCCTGCGCACCGGGCGCGATGGCATTGCGATAGGCGATCTTCGAGCCGCCGAGGATCCGGCGCTGAAGAAACGCCAGCTTGAAGAGCGGCGTGATCGGCCCCTGCCCGACGATGTTGATGCCGACGCCCTGCGAACTCAGTTGCGACGCGCCGACGTTGAGGTCGGCCACGAGCTGGGCGTTGACCGGCGCGTCGGCATCGACCTCGAAGTCCATGCTCGCCCCCGACTGGCTCGACAGGATAACCGTCGCCCTGTCGGCAACACTGATCTGCACCACGACCGCGTAGGCCGGGTCCCAGTTTCCCTCGTCCATCCGCTCCCTGAGCGCGCGGCCGAGCACCTCGAGGCTGGCGATCTCCGTGATCCGGACCGACGGGGCCGCGAACACGACGCCCTCGGCGGAGTCGAACTTGAGCTGGAGGACGGCCTTGCCCTTCGCCACCTTCGCCACCTTCGCCCCGGCGGAAACGCCAGCGCCCATCGTGCGGCTCGACTTGATCATGATGTCGTAGTTCGAGCGCGAGGCGCTCTCCCGGCTACCGAGCGCCTCGATCTCCTCCGGATCGAGCGAACCCATGAACTGGAACATCGCGCCCTGCACCCGGCCGAAGTCACCAATCTTCCGCGGCGCGTCGGGTGGCCAGTTCGCGAACAGCGAGGTCTCACGGCGGATGCTCTCGCAATACTGCTGATCAGAAGTCATCGATACTCGCTCCCTGTTCGGTAGATTCGCCGAGCGCACCCTTACCATCCCAGCCGGCGTAAAGATCATCGAAGGTTCGGCGGGGCCATTTGCTGCGCTCCTTGCGGCCTCCGATTTTTGGACGAAGCTGCCTAACACGCTGCAGACGCTTTTCCTGTGTGACAATCAAAGGGCAGCTTTTGGGGATTCTGGGCGGATGGTCCAACGATAAGAATTGAGGCGCAAAGCCACCGCCGGCTCGCACCGACGGCGACGTCTCTTTGCTCATCGCGATGATCGCCTTGATCGACCGCCAAAATCGACCGTGACCACTTTGCTGTCATCGGCAAATGTACCGTTGTCGTCGCCACCCCGAAGCTGGTCGAGATAGTCTGACCAATGCTGCATCATGCGCACGCGCTCCTCCCAATACTGGCCGCGCGCATAGGCGCGTCGCACGCCGTTATTCTCCATGTGGGCGAGCTGCCGTTCGATCGCGTCGGGGTTCCACAGTCCCATCTCGTTGAGCAGCGTCGCCGCCATCGCCCGGAAGCCATGCGCAGTCATCTCGCTGCCGCTGTAACCCATCCGCCGGAGTGCGAAGGTGACGGTGTTCTCCGACATGGGGCGCTTCCAGGTATGAGAGGCCGGGAAGACATAGGGGCTGTGGCCGGTCAGCGGACGTATCTCGTCGAGCAGGTCGAGCACCTGCCGCGACAGCGGCACCTGATGCGGCCAGCGCATCTTCATCTTCTCCGCAGGGATCGACCACACCGCGCGCTCCAGGTCGAACTCGCTCCATTCGGCCCGGCGCAACTCCCCGGGGCGCACGAAGACGTGCGGCGTCATCCGCAGCGCGAGCTTGGTGATCGCGTACCCAGGGCAATCGTCGATGTCGCGAAGGAGCTTACCCACTTCCTTCGGCCGCGTGATCGCGGCGAAGTGCTTGGTCTTGGGAACGATGATCGCACCGCGTAGGTCGCGGGCGACATCAACCTTCGCTCGCCCCGTGGCGATGCCGTAGCGAAACACACGGCTGATGACGCTGCGCATCCGTCGCGCGCTCTCATAGCGGCCGGTAGCCTCGATCTTGCGCAGCACAGCCAGCACTTCCTGCACCTCGATCTCGTGGAGCGGGAGATGGCCGAGAAACGGATAGACCTTCTCCAGCAGCCAGCGCACCTTGCTGAGCGTCACCTCGGCCCGCTCCTCGCGGGTGATCTTGACGAACCACTCCTCGGCGACGCCCTTGAAGGTGATGTTCTCGTCGATCTGAGCGCGGAGCTTCCTACGCTGCTTTTCGACAAAGGGATCGACGCCGTCGGCCACCATCTTTCGCGCGGAATCGCGCTTGTCGCGCGCCTCGGCGAGACTGACTTCCGGCCAGACGCCGAGGGCGAGCGCCCGTTGCTTGCCAAGGAATCGGTAGCTCAGGCGCCAGTATTTGGCGCCGTTGGGCATCACCAAGAGGTAGAGGGATCGACCGTCGCCGAGCTTGTAGGCCTTGGCCCGGGGCTGGGCGTTCCTGATCGCGAGTGCGGTAAGAGCCATGTTGGTATCTCCGTCCGAAAACGGGTGGATCCCGGGCCGAAATAGACCAACAAAAGCGTTGGTATGTCGGCGGACCCGCCCAAATCTCGTCGGAAAGATATTTGGAAAAAGGCTTTTAACCCAGCCACTTACGCGACGCTGATGGACGTCAATGGACCGGGAAAATGGTGCCCAGAAGAGGACTCGAACCTCCACGCCCTTGCGAGCGCCAGCACCTGAAGCTGGTGCGTCTACCAATTCCGCCATCTGGGCACGGGGTAGGCGGCGCGCTCTATTGAAGGGTCGCTCGGCTGTCAACAGCGCGTCGACATCCGATCCATATCGCGTGCAAAGCCCACTCCATCGCCCGCGCCGCTTGCCGTTTGCGTGGTCACGCGGCATGGGGTGCGGCTCGCACTAGGCGCAAGAGGCAGGCATGAAAGACAGGCTGGTAACGCTGATTGGCGGCGGGGGATTTGTCGGGCGCTATGTAGCGCAGGAGCTGTATCGCGCCGGCGCCCGCGTGCGAATCGCGCAGAAACGGCCGCGCGACGCGTGGTTCCTCAAGACCCAGGGCGGCCTGGGCCAGACCCAGTTCGTCGCGGCCGACGTGACCCGTAGCGATTCGGTCGCCCGCGCGATCGAGGGATCGGACCTGGTGGTCAACCTAGCCGGCACCTTCGGCAGCGCGATGCAGAAGATCCATGTCGACGGGGCGCGCAACGTTGCCAAGGCGGCACGGCAAAGCGGCGCGGCGGCGCTCGTCCACCTCTCCGCCCTCGGCGCCGATGCCGATTCGCCGGCCGCTTATGGCCGCTCCAAGGCGCAGGGAGAGGCCGCGGTGCGCGACGCCTTCCCCGATGCGACGATCCTGCGCCCCGCCGTGCTGTTCGGCCGCGAGGACGCTTTCGTGAACCGCTTCGCCGCGATGATCGCCGCCGCGCCTTTGGTGCCGGTGCTGCGCGCCGAGGCCCGCTTCCAGCCTGCCTATGTCACCGACGTCGCCGCCGCCGCAGTCAAAGCGCTGGCGGATCCCGCGCGCCATGGCAGCCGCACCTATGAGCTCGGCGGCCCCGACGTGCTGACGATGCGCGCGCTCTATCGCTGGATCGCCGGCGCCGTCGGCCGCGACGCGCACTTCGCCGAACTGCCCGACGCGATCGGCAGCCTCGTCGCGATGTTCGGCATGCTCCCCGGCGCGCCGATCACCGGTGACCAATGGCGGATGCTCCAGCAGGACAATGTCGTCTCGGCCGGTGCCGAGGGCTTCGCGCAGTTCGGGATCGCCCCCACACCGCTCGCCACCGTGGCGCCCACCTGGTTGGTGCGCTTCCGGCGCCATGGCCGGTTCGGCGGCGCCACGGCCTGACGCGACCAGCATGACCCGGCGCGCCGGCCCCGCGCCGGCGACTGCCTGACCGAGAGGCCTTCCCGCTAATGACCGAATATCTCGTCGCGATCCTGCTCGGCATCGTCGAGGGCGTGACCGAATTCCTTCCCGTCTCGTCGACCGGGCATCTGATTCTGGCGAGCGAGCTTATGGGCTATGACGCCGCGCAATGGGCGGTGTTCAACATCGCGATCCAGCCCGGCGCGATCCTGGCGATCGTCGTGCTCTATTGGCGGACCTTTCTCGCGGTGTTCCAAGGGCTGCTCAAATGGGAACCCGGCGCCGTCGCGTTCGTGCGCAACCTGCTGATCGCCTTCTTCCCCGCGGTGATCCTGGGCCTCGCCTTTGGCGACCAGATCGACACGCTGCTCGAGAATGCGGTCGTCGTCGCCTGGGCACTGATCGCCGGCGGGGTCGCAATCCTGATCATCGAGCGGCTCGCCAAGACCGAGAATGTGCTCGGCATTTCGGGAGTGTCGACGGCGCAATCGGTCAAGATCGGCCTGGTCCAGTGCATCGCGATGATCCCGGGCGTCAGCCGCTCGGGCGCGACGATCATGGGGGCGATGGCGCTGGGGGTCGATCGCCGCACCGCCGCCGATTTCAGCTTCTTCCTCGCACTGCCGACCCTGACCGGCGCCACCGCGCTCCAGCTCTACAAGCATCGGGACGCGATCACCGCGGATGGACTGGGGCTGATTGCAGTGGGTTTTGTCGTGTCGTTCGTCGTCGCGCTGGCCGTGGTGAAGGCGTTCCTCGCCATCGTGACAAAGCACGGGTTTGCGCCTTTCGCCTGGTATCGAATCTTTGCCGGGGCTGCTGCCTTAGTCTGGCTAAATCTCCGATAAGTCCGTTTCGGCCTTATTTGGTTATAATTTTATTGCGCCAGGCCTATTTTCGGAGCCCGAATTGACAAGTAGGTAAGCAAAGCTGCCTTTTATTGCGCAAGCCCTTGGATTACGGGGCTGGCATGGCTGAAGAACCAATGCTCAAATTCGTCGCGCGCGGGCAGAAGTACCCGGCCAAGCGCGAGGCCGAACTCCGCGCGGAGGATTTTCGCGAGATTGCGGACCGTTATGCCGTGCCCGATGCCGAGGCGCAGGCCGGGCGCTGCTCGCAATGCGGCGTGCCCTATTGCTCGGTGCATTGCCCGCTGCACAACCATATCCCCGACTGGCTGCGGCTCACCGCCGAGGGCCGACTGCGCGAGGCGTACGAGCTCTCCAACGCAACCTCGACCATGCCCGAGATTTGCGGCCGGATCTGCCCGCAGGACCGGCTGTGCGAAGGCAATTGCGTGATCGAATTCTCGGGCCATGGCGCAGTGACGATCGGTTCGGTCGAGAAGTTCATCACTGACAAGGCGTGGGACGAAGGCTGGGTCGAGCCGGTGCGCGTCGGCCCGGACCGCGGCCAGTCGGTCGGCGTGATCGGCGCGGGGCCGGCGGGGCTCAGCGCGGCCGAATATCTGCGCGAGATGGGCTATGACGTCCATGTCTATGACCGGCACGACCGCGCCGGCGGGCTGCTGACCTATGGCATCCCCGGCTTCAAGCTCGAGAAGCAAGTGGTGATGCGGCGCGTCGCCCGGCTGGAGGAGGCCGGCATCGTCTTCCACACTAGCTTCGAGATCGGCCGCGACGCGCGCCTCGACGAACTGCGCGCGAAGCACGACACGATCCTGATCGCCACCGGCGTGTACAAGGCGCGCGGGATCAAGGCACCGGGCGTCGGCGCCGCGGGCGTGGTCGAGGCGCTCGATTATCTGACCGCGTCGAACCGCAAGAGCTTCGGCGACACCGTGCCCGCGTTCGACGACGGCAGCCTCAATGCCGACGGCAAGAACGTCGTGGTGATCGGCGGCGGCGACACTGCGATGGACTGCGTGCGCACCGCGATCCGCCAGGGCGCGGCGTCGGTGAAGTGCCTCTATCGCCGCGACCGCGCCAACATGCCGGGATCGCAGCGCGAAGTCGCCAATGCCGAGGAAGAGGGGGTCGACTTCGTCTGGCTCTCCGGCCCCGAGGCGTTCGACAGCGAAGGCGAAGGCGGCGGCACGGTGACCGGAGTGCGCGCATCGAAGATGCGGCTCGGCGCGCCCGACGCTACGGGCCGGCGCGCGCCCGAAGTCGATCCCGGCGGCGCGTTCCAGCTGCCGGCCGATCTGGTGATCAAGGCATTGGGCTTTGAGGCCGAGGACCTGCCCAAATTGTTCGGCGCCGAGGGCCTGGGGGTCACGCGCTGGGGCACGCTGCGCACCGACGGCAAGTCGATGATGACCAGCCTCGACGGCGTGTTCGCGGCGGGCGACATCGTCCGTGGCGCGAGCCTGGTGGTCTGGGCGATCCGCGACGGCCGCGACGTGGCGGCGCACATGCATGCGTGGATGAAGACGCGGGCCAAAGCCGGCGAGAAGGTCGCGGCGTGAAGCGCCTGATGCCTGCGCTTGCATTTGCGGCAGCGATGGTCGCCTGCGCAGCAGGCCGGGCGCAGGACGTGTCGGGCGCACAGGCGACGGAAGCACCGCCATCGGCCGTCGCCTTGACGCTCGCGCGCCAGATCGGGCCCGCGGGCCTCGCTTGGCTGCGCGGGCCCGCGGACGATGCCGATGCAGTGGCCACCGACATTGCGCAGCGACTGCTATCGACGCAGCTCGCCTGGCGCGGCGTCGGCTGCGAGCCTCGCAATCCCGAGTGCCGCGCGACGGCGGACCGAATGGCGCGCGAAGCGGCGCCTGCGGTCCTTACCGCCCGGCGCGAGGCCCGTGCGCGGCTAATGGCTTATATCATCGACGACCAGATGACGCCGGACGCGATCGCCGCAGCTTCGGCAGCGGCAAAGACTCCCGGAGGCCAGCGGATCGTCAAGCTCTTCGCCACGCTTGCCGACCCGAGCAAGATTTCTCCGGCGGTCGGACTGCGCTTCCAGCAGAGCATGGCGCCGAGCACGGTCGAGCGGACGCTAGGCGATCGCTTTTTCGACGCCACGAAGCATCTTCCGCGCGCGACTTCGCTGGCACCGCCGCCTCCGATCGCACCGACCCGTCCGAGGAACCCGCAATGAGCCCGTTCGCCCCCGCCCTGGCGCTGATGCTCGCCGCGCCGGCGCAAGCGGCGCCTGCGGCAGCATCATCGGTCGCGCAGGCGGCACCGGACCCTGCGCGGCTGGCCCTCGCCGACAAAGTCGTCGCCAAGCTGGTCCCGCAGGGCACTTATTTGCGGATGATGCGCGATTCGTTCCCGCAGATGATGGACGCGATGGTCGCGCGGATGAGCGGGATGACCGCCGCCGACATCGGCGAGAAGGACAAAAGCGGCAAGACGATCGCGCAGATCGCCGCCGAGAAGGATCCCGCCTTTCGCGAGCGCATGAAGATCATGACCCGCGTGATGAGCGAGGAGATGGGCAAGCTGATGGATCGACTCGAGCCGCGCGTCCGCGTCGCGCTCGGCAAGTCGTTCGCGCGCCGCTTCACGCTCCAGCAGCTCGGCGATCTGGACGCCTTCTTCGCGACGCCCTCGGGCGCGGCATTCGCGAAGGACTATCTGCTGACCTTCATGGATCCCGAGATGATGCAGGAAATGACTGCATCCGCACCCGAGATGATGCGCGCGATGCCGGCGATCATGGAGCGCGTCGAGAAGGAGACGGCACATTTGCCGCCGCCGCCCAAGCCGAACGAACCCGAGCCTGAGGCCGAGGAAAAGTGATGAACGAGACCGAACGCACCCGCCTCGCCCGCGAGGGCATGTACCGTCCCGAATTCGAAGGCGATGCCTGCGGCGTCGGCATGGTCGCGGCGACCGACGGGCAGCCGTCGCGCCGCGTCGTCCAGTCGGCGATCGATGCGCTCAAGGCGGTGTGGCATCGCGGCGCGGTCGATGCCGACGGCAAGACCGGCGACGGCGCCGGTATCCATGTCGACCTGCCGGTGCGCTTCTTCGACGACGCGATCGCCGCGGGCGGGCACCGCGTGCTGCCCAATCGCCTTGCCGTCGGCATGATCTTCCTGCCACGCACCGATCTGGGCGCGCAGGAAGCGTGCCGGACGATCGTCGAATCGGAGATCATCGAGGCGGGCTACACCATCTATGGCTGGCGCCAGGTGCCGGTCGACGTCTCGGTGATCGGGATGAAGGCGCAGGCGACGCGCCCCGAGATCGAGCAGATCATGATCGCGGGCCCCGAGCCCGACGCAGTCGACGCCGCCGAGTTCGAGAAGAACCTGTATCTGATTCGCCGGCGGATCGAGAAGCGAGTCATCGCCGCGCAGATCAACGGCTTCTACGTCTGTTCGCTGTCGACGCGCTCCATCATCTACAAGGGGCTGTTCCTCGCCGAATCGCTCAGCGAATTCTATCCCGACCTCAAGGACGAGCGCTTCACCAGCCGCGTGGCGATCTTCCACCAACGTTATTCGACCAACACCTTCCCGCAATGGTGGCTGGCGCAGCCGTTCCGCTGCCTGGCGCATAATGGCGAGATCAACACGATCCGCGGCAACAAGAACTGGATGCTCAGCCACGAGATCAAGATGGCGAGCCTCGCCTTCGGCGAGCAGAGCGAGGACATCAAGCCGGTGATCCCGGCGGGCGCGTCGGACACCGCCGCGCTCGACGCGGTGTTCGAGGCGATCTGCCGCTCGGGCCGCGACGCGCCGACCGCCAAGCTGATGCTCGTGCCCGAGGCGTGGGACGAGAACACGCCGGCCAGTCATCTGTCGATGTACAAATATCTCGCCTCGGTGATGGAGCCGTGGGACGGACCCGCTGCGCTGGCGATGACCGACGGCCGCTGGGCGGTGGCCGGCGTCGACCGCAACGCGCTCAGGCCGTTGCGCTATACCCAGACCAGCGACGGGCTGCTGATCGTCGGCTCCGAGACCGGCATGGTCCAGATCGCCGAGAGCTCGGTGGTCGCCAAGGGGCGGATGGGCCCGGGGCAGATGATCGCGGTCGATCTCGAGAACGGCGTGCTGTTCGACGATTTGGCGATCAAGGATCGCATCGCCGGCGAGGCAAATTATGCCGCGATGATCGGCGAGTTCGTCACGCTCGACGACCTGCCCGCGGCCGAGACCGGCGCCTATTACGACCGTGCCGAACTGACCCGGCGCCAGGTCGCGGCGGGGCAGACACTCGAGGACATGGAGCTGATCCTCAGCCCGATGGTCGAGACCGCGAAGGAAGCGATCGGGTCGATGGGCGACGATACGCCATTGGCCGTCATCTCGGACAAGCCGCGGCTGATCAGCCAGTTCTTCCGCCAGAATTTCAGCCAGGTGACCAACCCGCCGATCGACTCCCTGCGCGAGCGCCAGGTGATGACGCTCAAGACGCGGTTCGGCAACCTCGCCAACATCCTCGACGTCGAGGGGAGCAAGAGCCCGGTGCTCGTGCTCGAGAGCCCGGTGCTGACCAATGCCGACTGGCAGCGGCTGCGCGCGCATTTCGGCGGCCAGTGCGCCGAGATCGACTGCACGTTCGAAGCCAAGGGTGGACCCGAGGGGCTGCGCGCCGCGATCGCGCGGATCCGCTACGAGGCGGAGCAGGCGGTGCGCGCCGGCTGCACCGAATTGTTCCTCACCGACGAGCATATCGGACCCGACAAGGTCGCGATCGCCGGGGTGCTCGCCGCCGCGGCGGTGCACACGCACCTCGTCCGGCGCGGGCTGCGCTCTTATGCGAGCGTCAACGTCCGCACCGCCGAATGCCTCGACACGCATTATTATGCAGTGCTGATCGGCGTCGGCGCGACGACGGTGAACGCCTATCTCGCCGAAGCCTCGATCGCCGACCGTCAGGCGCGCGGGCTGTTCGGCGAGCTTAGCCTTAAGGATTGCCTCAAGCGGCACCGCAAGGCGATCGACGAGGGCCTGCTCAAGATCCTGTCGAAGATGGGGATCGCGGTGATCTCGTCGTATCGCGGCGGGTATAATTTCGAGGCGGTCGGGCTGAGCCGGGCGCTAGTCAACGACCTGTTCCCGGGGATGCCGGCCAAGATCTCGGGCGAAGGTTATGCCTCGCTCCACTTGAACGCGATGATGCGCCACGAAGCGGCGTTCGACCGCGCGGTGGCGGCGCTGCCGATCGGCGGCTTCTATCGCCAGCGGCACGGCGGCGAGACGCATGCCTATTCGGCGCAGTTGATGCACCTGCTGCAGACCGCGGTCTCGACCGACAGCTATTCCTCGTATCTGCAATTCTCGCGCGGCGTGCGCGACATGCCGCCGGTCTATCTGCGCGACCTGCTCGAGTTCAATTTCCCCAACGAGGGCATCGCGATCGATCAGGTCGAGGCGATCACCGAGATCCGCAAGCGCTTCGTCACCCCGGGCATGTCCTTGGGCGCGCTCAGCCCCGAGGCGCACGAGACGCTGGCGATCGCGATGAACCGGATCGGCGCCAAGGCGGTGTCGGGCGAGGGCGGCGAGGACAAGCAGCGCTACACGCCGTACGAGAATGGCGACAACGCCAATTCGGTGATCAAGCAGATCGCCTCGGGGCGCTTCGGCGTGACGGCGGAATATCTGAACGCCTGCGACGAGATCGAGATCAAGGTCGCGCAGGGCGCCAAGCCCGGCGAGGGCGGCCAGCTGCCCGGCTTCAAGGTCACCGAGTTCATCGCGAAGTTGCGCCATGCGACTCCGGGCGTGACCTTGATCAGCCCGCCGCCGCATCACGACATCTATTCGATCGAGGACCTGGCCCAGCTCATCTACGACCTCAAGATGATCAACCCGCGCGCCCGGGTCTGCGTCAAGCTCGTGAGCTCGGCGGGGATCGGCACAGTCGCGGCGGGCGTCGCCAAGGCGCATGCCGACGTGATCCTCGTCGCCGGCCATGTCGGCGGTACCGGCGCGAGCCCGCAGACTTCAGTGAAGTACGCCGGCACGCCGTGGGAGATGGGGCTGACCGAAGTCAACCAGACGCTGACGCTCAACGGGCTGCGCGGCCGGGTGACCCTGCGCACCGATGGGGGGCTCAAGACCGGGCGTGACATCGTCATCGCCGCGATCCTCGGCGCCGAGGAATTCGGCATCGGCACGCTCAGCCTCGTCGCGATGGGCTGCATCATGGTGCGCCAGTGCCATTCGAACACTTGCCCGGTCGGCGTTTGCACCCAGGACGAGCGGCTGCGCGCCAAGTTCGTCGGCACGCCCGAGAAGGTGATCAATCTGATGACCTTCATCGCCGAGGAGGTCCGCGAAATCCTCGCCAAGCTCGGTTTCTCGAGCCTCGACGAGATCATCGGCCGCACCGAATTGCTCCGCCAGGTCAGCCGCGGCGCCGAGCATCTCGACGATCTCGACTTGAATCCGATCCTCGCCAAGGTCGATGCCGACGACGCCAACCGGCGCTTCAGCCTCAACACCTTCCGCAACGAGGTTCCCGACAGCCTCGACGCGCAGATGATCCGCGACGCGGCGGCAGTGTTCTCGCGCGGCGAGAAGATGCAGCTGACCTACAGCGTGCGCAACACGCACCGCGCGGTGGGGACGCGGCTGTCGTCTGAAGTGACGCGCAAGTTCGGCATGTCGACGCTCGCCGACAACCACGTCCAGGTCCGTCTGCGCGGCTCGGCGGGGCAGTCGCTCGGGGCGTTCCTGTGCAAGGGCATCACGCTCGAAGTGTTCGGCGATGCCAACGACTATGTCGGCAAGGGGCTTTCAGGCGGCGTCATCGTCGTCCGCCCGATGGTCAGCTCGCCGCTCGCGAGCCAGGACAACACGATCATCGGCAACACCGTGCTCTACGGCGCGACCTCGGGCCGGTTGTTCGCGGCGGGCCAGGCGGGCGAGCGCTTCGCAGTGCGCAATTCGGGCGCCGAAGTGGTGGTCGAGGGCTGCGGCGCGAACGGCTGCGAGTATATGACCGGCGGCACCGCGGTGGTGCTCGGTACGGTGGGCATGAACTTCGGCGCCGGCATGACCGGCGGCATGGCGTTCATTTACGACGCCGACGCCAGCTTCGAGGCGCGCGCCAATCCCGAGAGCATCGTCTGGCAGCGGCTGTCCTCAGCGCATTGGGAAGCCAAGCTGCGCGGACTGGTCGAGGCGCATGCCGAGGCGACGGACAGCAAATGGTCGCAGGGTATCCTCGAGGACTGGGACCGCGCGGTCGGGCATTTCTGGCAGGTTGTGCCGAAGGAAATGCTCACTCGCCTGCCCCACCCGCTCGACGACACCGTGGAGGCTGTCGCGGCGGAGTGAGCCTGCTCGTTCATCCCCACCCCGGCGAAGGCCGGGGCCCAGTATCGAGCAATTGGGTAAAGCTGGACTGCTCTCTCGACTGACATCGCAACTGGGCCCCGGCCTTCGCCGGGGTGGGAGCATTCGTGCCGTTCAGCCTAGGCTAAGCTGTTGAGAATGATATATATGGCGTTCCTGACGACTCGGGAGAATGTCATGCGTCTGCTCCTCGCCACTACCGCGCTCTGCGCGATCGTCCTGCCCGCTGCCGCGCAAACGCGCGCGCAGGTCGAGAGCGTGCGCCGTCTGAACGACCCGATGGTGCAGGAAGGCGTGGCGCTCGCGATGAGCGCGCTCGCCGGAATCGTGCTCGACACCAAGGTCGGGCCGCTGGCACGGTACAGCGACGGCGATATTCGCCCCGATGACACGCTCCGCGACGTCGAGCGCCGCCGCGACCCGCAGTTCGAAGCCAAGCTCCACGACCAGACCCGCCGCGCGGTCGGCACCGTCGGCGCGGTCGCCAACGATACGCTGGCGATGTCGGGCGAATTGGCACGCACAGCCGACCGGCTCCGCGACGCGCTCGCGCCGCTGGCGAGCATGGCCAAGGCCTATAGCGACGATAATTGACGCATCGGCTGGACGCGCCGCGCGTCTCCAGTAGATACGGGCTGCATGTGGCAGCTCCTTCAATTCCCGCTTTGTCCCTTCTCGCGCAAGGTGCGCCTGCTGCTCGGCGAGAAGGCGATCGGCTATGAGCCGGTGCGCGAATCGCCGTGGCTGCGCCGCGACGAGTTCCTCGATCTGAATCCCACCGGCCAGGTGCCGGTGATGGTCGATACCGATCGCGGGGTGACCCTGATCGATTCGGCGGTGATCTGCGAGTTCTTCGAGGAGACCGTCAGCAAGAACGCGATGATCAACGGCACCGCCACCGACCGCGCCGAGATCCGCCGGCTGGTGATCTGGTTCGACCATCATTTCTACGGCGACATCACCGCGCCTTTGCTCCACGAGCGGATGATCAAGCGTGTCGTGCACAAGCTCGCGCCCGACGCCAAGGCGCTGCGCGAGGCGATGAAGGCCGCGGTCGCGCATCTCGATTACATCGATTACCTGCTCGACCATCGCACCTGGCTGGCCGGCCCGACGATGAGCCTCGCCGACCTGGCGGCGGCGGCGCAGATTTCGGTCGCCGACTATCTCGGCGGGATCGACTGGAAGAGCCACGACCAGGCCAAGCGCTGGTATATCGGCATGAAGAGCCGGCCCAGCTTCCGGCCCTTGCTGTCCGAGCGAATGGAGGGAATCGCGCCGCCGGCGGACTATGAGAAGTTGGACCTTTAAGGCGGTCGAAACGGCAGGATGGGAGACGTTCGAGGCATGAGACTGTTGCTGATCCCCGCGCTGACGCTGCTGCTCGGCGCCGCGCCTGCTCCTGAATGGCAGCGCCTCTTCGATGGCAAGACGCTTGACGGTTGGACGCCGAAGATCACTGGCCGTGCGCTCGGCGAGGACCCCCTGGGCACCTTCAGCGTGCGGAACGGTGCAATCCGCGTGTCCTATGCGAAATATGGCAACAAGTTCGCCGGCGCGTTCGGCCATCTCTTCTGGAAGGCGCCGTTCGGGGCCTATCGCATCCGCTTCGAATATCGGATGACCGGCGCGCCGCTGCCCGACGTGCAGAGCTGGCAGGTGGCCAATTCCGGCCTGATGTTCCATGCGCAGGCGCCTGCGACGATGGCGCGCGACCAGCAATTCCCAGTCAGCCTCGAGTTCCAGCTGCTCGCGGTGCCGCGCCCGACGCGCGAGCCGACCGCCAATCTCTGCACGCCGGGAACGACCGTGGTGTTCGAGGGCAAGCGCGATCTTCGGCATTGCATCCCTGGCTCGGGCCCCTTGATCCCGATGGATCGCTGGACCAAGGTCGAACTCGAAGTGCTGCCGAGCGGCGCGATCACTCATTTCGTCGACGGCAAGCCGGTGCACCATTATGCCGCGCCCGAACTCGATCCCGAAGACAAGGACGCGCAACCGCTGATCGCCGCCGCGGGCGGCAAGCTGGCTTTGCGCCGTGGCTATATCGCGCTGCAGAGCGAGGGGCACGCGGTCGAGTTTCGCGACATCGCGGTGAAGCCGCTCGACTGACCCCGCGCTACGCCGTGCGCACGTTAGCCCAGGCGCCGGCAATCTCTTCAAGGCTCGCCGCGGCGGCGCGGAACGGCGCCGGGTCGGTGTCGAGGCTCGCCTGCAGTACCTCTTGCCGCAAGCCGTGATAGAAGGTCGCCAGCGTGCGCGAAACCTCCCCGCCCTGCTCGAAATCGAGCCCGGCCTCGAGCGCGAACAGGATCGCAGTGGCGCGCGCGACACGGTCGCTCTTGATCGCGAACTGACGCGTTTCGGCGGCGCAGCCGGCAGCGCGCAGCGCGGCGACGCCCTCTTCGTATAGCAGGCCGACCAGGCGGTGCGGATCGGCGCCGGTGGTGCGCCCGGCGAGATCGACCTGGCGATAGGTCGCGGCGGGGTTGGCAAGCTGGGTGGCGTAGCGCGTCATGACGTCAATTTCCGCTGTTCCACGCCTTGATCTGCTGTTCGAGGAAGCTCTGCGTCGATTTGTACGCGGCCACCTTCGCATCCATCGCGGCGAATTGCTGCGTCATGCGATTGCGCATCTTCTCCGTCGCGGCGAGCACGTCTTCCTTCTCATCGGCAACCCGGTTCTGCGCCTTTTCGTAATTGGCCTGGCTCACGCCGAGGCCGGTATCCTTGTTGGTCGCCTTGGTGGCGATGTCCGACAGGGCCTTGGACAGGCCGGCGCCCTGCGCAAAGATCGCTTCGACATCGCCGGGGAAGTTGGTGAGCACACTCGCCAGTCGGGTGGCGTCGACACTCAGCGTACCGTCGCGCTGGGTCGCCACGCCGATATCGGCAAGCGAAGCGGGCGTATTGGCCGCCGCATCGGGCACGAGCTTGGCCAGCGTCATGCCCTTGAGCTGGCGGAGCAGGTCCTTGGCAGCGGGATCGCCGCGCAGCGGACCGTCGACCGCGTTGGTCGCCGCCTTCACCATCTTGTAGACCTCGTTATAGGTCTCGACGAAATTGGCGACCGATTGCTTTAGCTCGGTGGTGGGGGCCTTGGCGCCGATGTTGACCTTGGTGCCGATCGCGGTGCCGACCAGATCGAGGCGGACGCCGTCGATCAGCCCATAGACGCTGTTGGTGGCGAAGCTGGTCTGGACCCCGTCGAGCGCGACCACGGCGTTCTGCGCGGCGGTGTTGATCTGCGATCCGGTCTCGTTTCGGCCGATGTCGAGCTCGGTGAGCTGGCTGCTGCCCTTCAGCTGGAACGCCTGCGACGCGCCGGTCGCACCCTTGACCACCAGCCGCGCGCCGCTGGCGTCGGTCATGATCGAGGCCGTGACGCCGGCGTTCGCGGCGTTGATCGCGTCGACAACGCCAGCGAGCGTGTTGTGCGCCGAATCGATCGTAATCGCGATCGGCGCGGCGGCGCCGGCGGTGAAACTGGTCATTGCCGTGCCCGAGACGGTCGCGGTGCCGAAGGTGAGCGTGAGCGTGCCGGTGCCGACCACGGTCGCGCCGCCGCCGGTGAAGGGATTGGTGCTGGCGACCTGTGCCTGGGCGAGCTGGCGGACTTCGACCGAGGCATTGAGCCCGGTGAGATCGGCACCGGCGAGACGGGTCGCGGTGACCACGTCGCTCTTCGAGCTGGTCGGCTGGGTGCTGAGCGTGCCGCCGGCGGTGAGCGCGGCGAGTGCCGAGGCGAGATCGCTGATCGTGCTCTTGAGCTCGCCGACCTTGGAGATCTGCGCAGCGAGCGTGTCGCTCTTCGCGGCGAGCGCGGCGTTCTTGTTGGCAAAGCTCGCCTCGACCAGCCCGGTGACCAAGGCAGTGACGTCGACGCCCGAGCCGGTTCCCAAGGTCTTTGCGATCGATTCAATGGCCATTGCTTCCCCCTCTCCCCATCAACGGCAGCATGCCGGCGGGCTTTAGGCCGGCGTTGCGATTTGCTGGCCGTTCTCGTCGAACAGGGCGCCGGGCGGGACGGTGACCGGCGGTTGCGCGGCGCCGGCGCGCGCGTTGATCCCGAACACGAAGGCGAGGACGGTGGCGATGGCGAGATAGAGGTCGTCGCGGACCTCCTGCCCTTCGCGGCTCGTGTAATAGACCGCGCGGGCGAGCTGCGGATATTCGAGGACCGGCACTTCGAATTCGCCGGCGAGCTCGCGGATCGCCAGCGCGGTCTGTCCCCGGCCTTTCGCAACCACCACCGGCACCTGGTCCTTGCCCTGGTCGTAGCGCAGGGCAACGGCGAAATGCGTCGGGTTGGTGAGCACGACATGCGCGGTGGCGACGGTCTTGCGATAGCCGCCCTTGAGGATCTCGCGCTGGCGTTGACGCTGCTGCGCCTTGAGTTCGGGCGAGCCTTCGCTCTCCTTATGCTCCTCCTTGACCTCCTGCTTGGTCATGCGGAGCTGGCGGAAATGGCGGAGCATCTGGATCGGCAGGTCGACCCCGGCGATGACCAGCAGCCCCGCCGCCATCACGAACATCAGGGTAAGGAACTGGCCGCCGAGCGCACCGACCGCGCCGGGCAGGTCGGTGGCGACCTGGCCGAGCGACCGCGTGGTGATCGCGCGCAGCATCCAGGCGCCCATCACGCCGAGCAGCAGCACCTTGAGCAGCGCCTTGCCCAGCTCGATCAGCCCGGCCGGGCCGAGGATGCGCTTGAGCCCGGCGCCGGGGTTTATCCGCGACGCCTTGGGCGCAAACAACTTGCTGTTCCAGCCGAGCCCGCCGAGCCCCGCCTGGCTGAGGATCGCGGCGATGACGCTGAGCGCGAACAGCCCGCCCAGCGACGGCGCGAGCTTCCATCCGGCGGAGGCGAGCGGGCGCAGCGGCTCGAACTGCTCGACATCGCCGCGGCCGAACGAGAGGCAGGCGATCATCACCTGCTTGCACGCCTGGATCAGCGACGGGCCGAGGAACGCCATCCACACGCAGCCGGTGAGGATCACCAGCGCAGTGCCGAAATCGCGCGACTTGAGGAGTTGGCCCTGTTCTACCGCCTTGCGCTTGCGCTTGGCCGTTGGGGCTTCCGTCTTCTCGCCGAAGCTCTCCGACATCAGCCGAGCACCAGGCGCGGCGCGGCGTCGAGCGCCTCGCGGATGATGACGAGCAGGTAATCGCCCATCGCGGGCAGCGCGAGCAGGATCGCGACGACGCCCACCGCCAGGCTGGCGGGGAGGCCGACCGCGAACAGGTTGAGCGCGGGCGCGGCGCGGCTGAGCATGCCGACGACGACGTTGAGGCACAACAAAAGGAAGCCGACCGGGAGCGCCAGCAGCAGTCCGGCGAGGAAGACATAGCCGCCTAACAAGGCGATGCCGAGCAGCCGGTCTGGCGCGATCCAGGTGCCGGGCGGCAGCGCGGTATAGCTGCGCACGACGAGGTCGACGAGGACGAGATGGCCGTCGACCGCGAGGAACAGCAAGGCCATCAGCAGCGACAGGAACTGGCCGAGCGCAGGAGTCGAGTGGCCACTATTGGGGTCGACTGCATTGGCGAAGCCGAGCCCCATCGACATGCCGATCACTTCGCTCGCCACCATCGGCGCGGCAAAGGCGATCTGGAGCACGAAGCCGAGCGCGAGCCCGACCAAAGCCTCGGCGGCGATCGCGAGCATCGTGGTGAGCGCGAAGATTTCGGCCGGCGGGGTGATGTGGGTGGTGTTGATCACCAGCACCCCGATCGCCCCGGTGAGCGCGATCCGCGCGGGCAGCGGCACGGCGACCGCGCTGAACACCGGCGCCGCGATGAACGCCGCCCCGATGCGGACCATCGCGAACAAAAGCGCCCAGAGCTGCGGCTCGATCGAGAGCCCGAAGCCCATCATGCAGTTCCCCTCCCGCTTGCGGGAGGGGTTAGGGGAGGGGATGGGGTCT
>NZ_JBYSXG010000079.1:0-13557 GCF_058782005.1 Sphingomonas sp. FW306-1B-B10E | reverse complement strand
CCCCCCCCGCGGCTGCTGTGCAGCCGCACCCCCTCACCCAGCTCCGACTAAGGCTCTGCGAGCCTAAGTCTGCGCAACCATCATCGGGTGAACAGCGCCCCGCGCTGTTCAGGCCATGCCCGGGGGCATGGCCGACCCGATGATCCCCTTTCAGGGGGCGAGGGAGGAGGAGATGGATCGCGACAAAGCTCAATGGAGGCGAAGCGATGGGTGATCGGAGGGTGCAAGCGGACGAGCGGCGGCGCAAATGGATCGCGCTCGCCGCGCTCGCGCTCGCGGTCTGGATCGCGCGCGAATTCCTGACGTCGCTGCTCTGGGCGCTCGTCCTCGCCGTTGCGCTCTGGCCGCTGCTGCGCGGCCTGCACCCCGATCGCAATGGCAACACGCCCGTTTGGGCGGCGCTCGGTCTCACGCTCGCCACCGGTCTCGTGCTGATGCTCCCGCTCGTCGTTGCCGCGCTCGAGGCGGCGCAGGAGAGCGGCACCGCCACCGCCTGGCTCCAGCATGCCCAGGCCACCGGCATCCAGCCACCGCCCTGGCTGGCGGGCGTACCCCTGGCCGGAGCGCGGCTCCAGGCGCTCTGGCAGCATTATCTCGCCACCCCCTCGCAATCGAGCGAGCTTCTCGCACAGCTCGACGGCGCGACGATTCTCAACTGGGTCAAGGCCGCTGGGCTCGCGATGGCGCGCGATACCTTGCTGCTCTTCGTCACGCTCGTGGCGCTGTTCAGCCTGCTCCACCGCGGCGCGTCGCTCGGGGCGCAGGGGGCGCGGCTGATCGCGCGCGCCGTCGGCGAAGGTGGCGACGCATTCGCGGATCGCATGGTCGACGCGGTGCGCCGCACCGTCGTGGGAACGGTCTTCGTCGCGCTCGGCGAAGGCGCGCTGATCGGGCTGGGCTATGCACTCGCCGGCGTGCCCAAGCCGATGCTGTTCGCGCTGATGACCGCGGCGTTCGCGATGCTGCCGTTCGGCGCGTGGCTCGTCTTCGGCATCGCCAGCCTGGTGCTGCTGGCGAGCGGCGCGCCATTCGCCGCCGGGCTGCTCTTCGCGTACGGCGCGGCGGTGATGCTGATCGGCGACAATCTGGTCCAGCCGGCGCTGATCGGCAGCCGCGCAGAGCTGCCCTTCCTGCTCGCCTTGATCGGCATCTTCGGCGGGATCGCGAGCATGGGATTGGTCGGTCTGTTCGTCGGCCCGGTGATCATGACCGCCTTGCTCATCGCCGTGCGCGAATGGCTGGATTGAGGCTCAGGGCCAATCGGCATCACGCTTATCCTCCCCCGCCAGGGGGAGGATATGGAATGCCGCCCCTTATGCCTCCACGATCCACGCGCGGAACGCTGTCATCGCCGGGCTCGGTGCGCGCGATTTGAGCCAGGTCAGCCAATAGCGCCCGCTCGCCACTTCCACTGCGAACGGCCGCACCAGCGCGCCGCCGTCGAGCGCGCGGCCGAGCATCGATGCCGGCGCCAGCGCCACCCCGGCACCCTGCATCGCCGCCTCGGCCATCGCCAGCGACGAATCGAACACCGGCCCGCGCAGCGGCGGCACGGCCACTCCCGCCGCGTCGAACCAGCGCGCCCATTCGTCGGCGCGATACGAACGCAGCAGCGGCATATTCGCCAGGTCCCGCGGCTCCGCCAGCCCGCGGGCCAGCGCCGGGGTGCAGAGCGGCGTGAGCGGCGCCTCGATCAGCGGCACGGCCTCGGTCGCGTGCCAGGCGCCGTCGCCGAAGCGAATCGCGTAATCGAGCCCCTCCCCCGCCAGATCGACTCGGTTGTTGTTGGTGAACAGCCGCAGGTCGATGCGCGGATGCGCGGCGCGAAACGCCGGCAGCCGCGGCAGCAGCCAGCCGGTGGCGAAGGTGCCGACCGCGGCGACCGACAGCAATTGCGTCGCCTCGCCCTCGGCGATCCCCTCGACGAGCTCGGCGATCCGGTCGAAGCTCTCGGCCAGCGCCGGCTGCAGGGTCACGCCTTCGTCGGTCAGCGCGAGGCCGCGCGGCAGGCGGCGAAACAATTGCACGCCCAGCCGCGTCTCGAGCGCCTTGACCTGGTGGCTCACCGCCGCCTGGGTCACGCATAATTCGATCGCGGCGCGGGTGAAGGAGAGATGCCGCGCCGAAGCCTCGAACGCGCGCAAGGCGTTGAGCGGCAGATGCGGGCGGACCATCGCATATCCATAAGCTGATCTAAAGGCCGAGGCCAGTTCCAGCCCTGGGGTCCGGCGAATCTGTACCGGAGACTACAACTCAATTCAGCAACCCGAAGCCTTGGCGCGCGTATTCCTTCCCCACTGCGGAGAGAGAATAGGAGAACCACCATGAGGATTGCCAAGATCATCGCCGCCGCCGCGCTCGCCCTTACGGGCGTCACCGGCACCACCACTGCCGCCAGCGCCGCGCCGGTCACCCTGGTTGCCGCCAGCGCCGCGGTGCAGGATTATGGCTATGGCTACGGCTATCGCGACGACCGCCGCTACCGGGACGACCGGCGCTATCGCGAGTATCGCGGCGACCGTCGCCATTGGGACCGCGGACGCGGCTGGGATCGCGGCCGCTATTATCGCGGTCACCGCTCGCATCGCGCTTGCTGGAACGAATGGCGCCGCGGTCACCGCGTGACCGTCTGCCGCCGCTAACCTGGAATGGGGCGCCTGCCGGTCTCGGCGGGCGCCTCGCTCATCCCCGCCAGGGCAGCGAGAACAGGAAGCGCGCGCCCATTCCCGGCGCGCTGTCGACGGTCAGGTCGCCGCCCATCGCACGGGCCAGCCGCCGGGCGATGTAAAGTCCCAGCCCCGATCCGCCCGGCTCGCTGTCGTCGACCCGGCCGAACTTCTCGAAGATGCGGGCATGATCCTCGGGCGCGATGCCCTTGCCCTGGTCGGCGACGATGACGCAGCCCTTGTCGCCGTCGCGCTCGAGCCGAATCCACACCATCGCCCCCGGCGGCGAATAGCGCACCGCATTGCCGATCAGATTGACCAGCACCTGCAGCGCCCGGCGGAATTCCCCCGTCACCGGCATCGCCTCGTCGAGCGCGGGACGGTCGATCCGCACCTCGGTCTGCGCCGCGCGCACCCCGAGCAGCCCTGACGCGCGCCGCGCGACATCGGCCAGGTCGATCGGCTCGAGCTGAATCGCGAAATCGTCGCGCTCGATCGCCTGGAGGTCGACCAGGTCCTCGACCAGCCCGAGCAGATGCCGCCCGGCATTGGCGATGTCGCTGGCATATTCGGCGTAATCGGGCTTGAGCGGGCCATCCAGCTGCGCGCTGATGCTGTCGGCATTGGCGATGATCTTGCCCAGCGGTCCGCGCAGCGCGCGATCGAGCCGCTGACTGAACGAATCGGGGAAGCCGCCGAACGAGGCCGCCGGCGCCGGCAAAGGCGCATCGGGGCCGGGCTCGGCCGAGAGCGGTGCGTCGAGCATGTGCGTCGCCCCGACGAAACCGGCGAAGCGCCCGCCGGGATCGCTGCGCGGCGTCGCCGCCAGCCGCACCATCCGGCCGGTGTCGCGAATCTCGGCATTCTGCCCGTCGAACTGCGCCTGTGCCGCCACCGCGTCGAGGATGGGTAGGTTGCCGCTCGCATCCTGCTCTAGTCGGAACAGCCGGGTCAGCGGCTGGCCCAGCATCGTGCTCGAATCGAAGCCGTAGCGCTCGCCCGCCTCGATCGACAGGAAGGTGATGCGCAGCGACGCGTCGGTCTCCCACAGCCAGTCGGCTGCCGAACGGAAGAAATCGCCCTCGCGCTCGAAGTCGCTGGCGGTGGCGCGCCAAGCCGGCCGCTGGCGCCAGCCGCTGACTTCGAGCCGCACCCCGCCCTCCTCGGGCTCGGCGCGTACCCACAAATCGAGATCGTCCTCGCCGTCCGCCGCGACGACGTTGCGCGAGATCGCAATGCCCAGGCGCTGCGCCAGCCGCGCCAGCGTCGCGATCTGCGGCACCGCAAGCGGTGCGCCCGGCTCGCCGCCGGCGCGCTGGTTGAGCTCGGCGAGCCGCGGCTCGGCGTCGACCAGCCGCAATTCGCGGTCGAGATGCCCGCAGGCGACGGGAAGCGCGCGGTCGATCGCGTTCATGCCGCGATCCTCGTCCCGAGCGCCAGCATCGCGGCACGATAGTCCGGGTCGAGCCGCAGCGGCGCGAGCGCCTCGCGCGCGCCCTCGACCGGAATCGCGACGATCGAATCGAGCCGGTCGGCAAAGCGCTCCACGTCGCGGCGCGGATCGGCCTCGCACAAGGCGAAGCCGATCTGGGCGATCGTCTCGCGGCGAAGGTCCAACGCGCGCACCGCCAGCCACAGCCGCTCGGCAGCCGGATCGAGCACGATCTCGCGCGCCAGCGGATAGCCGATGCCGAGCGCATGCCCGAACAGCGAGATGAACAAGACGATGCGGCGGTCGCCGAGCGCCTCGACCAGCAGCCGCGCCAGTTCGTCGGCGGGCGCGTCGATCGCCGCGGCGAAGCGCATCGCCGCCGCCTCGAGCCGGCCGCCTTCGTCATAAGCGGCGAGGCTGCGCTGCGCCGCCTCGGAAAGCGCCCGGTCGAGCGCCGGCAGCGCGGCGCCGGCGGCTTCGCCGATCCGTTCGCGAAGCGCCGCCGCTACCCACCAGACCAGCCGATGATGGAGCTCGGCGGGCAGGTCGGTATAAGTGAGCTGTGCCACATCGGGACCGCCGCGGCGGCGGCTTTCCGCGACCAGCACCGCCATCGCGCCTTCCGCAAGGCCGCGATCGGGATGCTGGACGAATCGATTGACCAGGCTCGGCCGCCGCGGATCTTCGGGTGCGTGCATCGGCAGCGCCGCGCCGATCGCATCCTGGCGCACCCGCGCGATCAGCTCGGCCATCAGCGCCGGATCGCGCAGCAACCCCGAAGCGAACAGCCGGTCGAACACGCCCGCCTCGGTCCGCAGCACAGCTGCGGCGAGCCGGCTTTCGCCGCGCGAACCCAGCAATTGCGCGCCATGCTCGCGAAGTTCGGCCTCCACTGCGTCGATCAGCGCGCGCAGCAGCGACGCCAGCGCGATTCGGGTCCGCTCGTCGAGTCGGGCCTGGTCGGGCAGGAAGAAATCGTCGATCGCCACGCTCAGCCCGTCCGGCGCGCGCGTCTCCACAGCCGCCGCACGTGCGTGCAGCCGTGTCGCGCCATCGGCGGCGCCAGGGTTAGTGTCGACGGCAGGATCCGACATCGGCCCCTGATAAGCGGATTGTGATTAAAGCGAAGCTAAGCTTTTTCGCGCGTGCCCTCAATCGCCGCGGCGAGCGTGACGAACGCATAGAGCGCGGACGCGGCAAGCCCAAACTGGACGATTCCGGTCAAAGCAAAGGGCGTCAGCAGCAGCAGATGTGCCGAGGGGCTCGCCCACCAGCGCCGGTGCCGCGACGGTGCCCGCTCGACCAGCAGTTGCGCGGCGAGCGCGACCAAGGCGAGCACCAGCGGCGTGGTGGTATCGAGCCGCGCCCGCTCCATCCAGCCGCAACCCAAGGCGACGCCGCCGAACAATGCGAGCAGCGCCCATTCGATCGCCCGCGCGCGTCGCTCCTCGCCGCGCAGCGCGGCCATCGCCCCGCCAGTCGCCAGCACCGCGGCGGAGAGCAAGGCGACGATCAGCCCCGGGCCTTCCCAGTCGAACCCGATCGCCGTCCCCGACAGCAATGCGAGCACGCAGCCGATGCCGATCAGCCCCCAGGCCGGAAAATTGCGCGAAACCAGCTCGGGCAGCGCCAGCCGCGCGATCCGCGTGAACACCCAGCGATCGGCCCAGTCGACGCGGCGCTCGGTCAGCGCGGCAAGCACGCCGGTATTGCGCGCGGCGAGCCCCGCGGCGCTGTGCTCGACCGCATGGCCGCCGCGCAGCCAGCCGGCGGTGAGGGGAATGTGCTCGGCGCCCGATTGCGCCGCGACGCGCAGCAGCGCCGACTGGAAGTCGTAATCCTCGGGCATCTGCGCGATCTGGCCGAGCTGCGCGACCGAGATCCGCGCCACCCCCGCCCAGCAATCGCGCATGTCGAGCCGCTCGATCGCCGCGGGCGAGCCGGCATCGTCGGTGACGAGCAGCGCCTCGGGCCCCTCATGCCCCATCCGGTCCATCACCGGATCAGTGGTGACCAGTCCGTCGGCCATCACCAGCACCCGCGCGCCGTCGTCGATCTTCTCCGCGGCTTCCTCGGCCGAGCGCACGATCTCGACCCCGACATCGCCTCGCCCCGCGCGGCCGACCGCGGCGAGCAGCGCCGGCGTCATCCGCCCGACCGCGACGAGCACCTGCTCGGCACCCGCGCCGACGAGCAGCCGGGCCTGATATTCGAGCAGGGTCATGCCGCCGAACGGCAATGTCGCGACGAGCGTCCCCGGACGGTCGTTCGCCTCTTCGATCGCAAAAATCAGCCCCGCCAGCATGATGGGGTCGTTAGCGGCTACCGCGCATCCTGCAAGTCCCCCGTTTCGTTCGTGGGAGAGAAGATCGGGTCGCCGCCCTAACGACTGCAATCGGCGCGACGACTGTATGTCCGAAATCGGGTGGGGAGCGGCTCGCCCGCTTGGTGCGCAGTCAGGAAAGCTGCCAGATAACCGCCAGCACCACGACGATGAGCAACACCACCGCATACTCTTTCGGCTTCAAGTTCCCGCCGCCAAGCCGATCGTACCATCGATCACCATGGCCAAATGGTTTAAAGGCCATCACTGCCCCATCGTTTCCGCTATCGAGCAAACTGGCGGAACGCCTTAGCGTCTGCAAGTGGGGCGCTTTCTGCTGGTCGCCCTTTATTCGCCGATGCCCCGATACAGCAGGAACGGCCGCCGCGTCTCCGCCCACGCCGCCTCGTCGGGCAGCGTCACCACATCGAGATCGCCCGCCTCGGCCGCCGCGTCATCGACCCATTCGCGCAGGCCCGGACCGCCATTGATCACGTCGATCGCCAGCTTGTCGAAGACATATTCGTACGGGAAATTGCGCCACAGATCATAGTCGGGGTACAGCTGCCGGATCGCCTTGAACCCCAGGGCCTGCAGCCGCCACGGCTGGAACGCCGCGTGATCATAGCCCGGTCCCTCGGCGTGGATGAACGCACCCGAGCACAATTGCCCGACATGCTTGTGGAAGGTCGGCTGGAACCATATGTCGCGCAGCGTGCAGCCGCGCAGCCAATCGGGCGCGAAACGGCGCATCTCGGCGATCACTGCCTTGGCGTCGACATCCGGCGCGCCGAACAGTTCGAGCGGCCGCGTCGTCCCCCGCCCCTCGGACAAGGTCGTGCCCTCTAGCATCACCGTGCCGGCATAGGCCCGCGCCATGTTGACGTTGGCGGCATTGGGACTGGGATTGATCCACGGCCGCTCCGCCGGCCAGCCGAACCCCGGCGCCGCTTCGGGCTGCCAGCCCTCCATCGCGATCACGCGATAGTCCACATCGAGCTTGAAATGATCGATGAACCACGCGCCCATCTCGCCCAGGGTCATGCCGTGCCGCATCGGCATCGGCCCCGCCCCGACGAAGCTCTCCCAGCCGGGCAGCAGGGTCAGCCCCTCGATCGGTCGGCCCGCCGGGTTGGGCCGATCGAGCACCCAGACCTCCTTGCCGTGCGCCGCAGCCGCTTCGAGCACGTAGAGCAAGGTAGTAACGAAGGTGTAGATCCGGCAGCCGACGTCCTGCAGGTCGACCAACAGCACATCGAAGGTGCCCATCGACTGCCCCGTCGGCCGGCGCACTTCACCGTACAGGCTGAACACCGGCACGCCATAGGTCGGGTCCGTATAGTCCGGCGACTCCATCATATTGTCCTGCAGGTCGCCGCGCACGCCGTGCTGCGGCCCGAACACCGCCGAGACGGTGATCCCGCTTGCGACCAGCGCGTCGAGCGAATGCGTCAGGTCCGCGGTGACCGAGGCGGGATGCGCCAGCAGCGCGACGCGCTTGCCCGCCAGGGGCTTGCGCAGCTCAGGGTCGGCGAGCAGCCGGTCGATACCGAATTTCATGGAAAAGCGAGGTGCCGGAGGTCGACCTGTGACGCAAGCCGGATCATCGCGGCCGCTCGTCGGTTGAACCCGCTCGACCCTTCAGGAGCCGTTACCGATGATCCGATCCGTACTCATGGGAATAGTCGCGGGCGCGCGCTCGATGACCCCGCTCGCAATGGTCGCCAATGCCGCACGCCGGGGCGAACTCCCTGAAGACAATGGCGCGCCGGCGTTCCTCGCCCACCCTCTGGTCTCGCTCGGCACCACTGCGCTCGCGGTCTATGAGCTGGTCGGCGACAAGCAAAAGAGTGCGCCTGACCGGATCATCCCCCCGGCCGTGGTGATCCGCAGCCTGAACGCCGCGTTTGCCGGCATGGCGCTCGCCCCGCGCCGCCACCGACTCACGGCGGCCGCGGTCACCGGCGCGACCGCGGCGATCGCCTCTTACGTCACCTTCGCCGCGCGGATGCGCTCGATGCGCACGCACGGCCAGGCGTCGACGGGGTTCGTTGAGGACGCGATCGTCCTGTCCGCGGCGACCGCAGCGGTCCGCGCGCCCTTCTAGCGGCCCCCTGCAATGTAGGATTTCGCTTGCTTGGCTGGGACGGTCGGCACGCCCGGCCGCTCCTTACATCGCCGGTCACTCCGCAACCGCTGCCTCGCGGCGCGACCGGGGCTCGTCAACCGCGCTCTGTGTTAACCATGGCAACCGCGCTTCGTGTCGACCGCGTCATCCGGCGTTTCGTGTCAACCAGGTCAATGTCGGCATCGCCGCATGCTACGACATGCGCGCTGCGCTCGGCACTTCCATTGCGAAATTCGCCTCGTGGTGGAAATCCGGCCTGCCCGGCGGATGTGCCAGCGACCAGAAGGAGCGCCGACCGTCCGTCTCCTCGATCACCGCGGTCACCCCGACGCACCAGTCACCGTCGGGGAGCCCTGACAAATCGACCGACGCGCGCATCTCGCCGCCCCAATATTCGATCGCTGGCGGGCCGATCGGCAATTCCGCCATGCCCTCGCGATAGCCGCTGAAGCGATATGCCGCCCAGCCGGCCGAGGGCGAGAAGTTGAATTCGTAATAGCCCTCATTGTCCTCGGGCTTCACGAACAGCTCGAAACAGGTGCGCTTCCACAATTCGTCCGCACGCCGCGCTGGCCCGGGCTCGGGTACGACCAGTGTGTCCGCCCCGTCGACGCGATAGTCGATCCGCCAGCGCCCGTCCTCGCCGCACCGCAGCGTCACGTCGATCCCGCGTACCGACACGGGTTCGAAATCGGGATGCGGCACCAGCGTCCCTTTGCCCAATCCTCTCCCCAACTTGCTTCCTCCATGCTAGGCGGCGCGGCATCATGACTGAATACACGTCCGATCTCCTTCGCCTGCTCTCTTCGCGCGGCTATATCCACCAGGTCACCGACCCCCAGGGGCTGGATGCCCTTGCCGCGCGCCAGGTCGTTCCCGGCTATATCGGCTTCGATCCGACGGCGCCGTCGCTCCATGTCGGCAGCCTCGTCCAGATCATGCTGCTCCGCCGGCTCCAGCAGGCGGGCCACAAGCCCATCGTCCTCATGGGCGGCGGCACCGGCAAGGTCGGCGACCCCAGCTTCAAGGACGAGGCCCGCAAGCTGATGACGGTCGATACGATCGCCAGCAACATAGCCTCGATCAAGACGGTGTTCGAGAACTTCCTCACTTTCGGTGACGGTCCCACCGATGCGGTGATGCTCGACAATGCCGAATGGCTCGACGCGCTCGAATATCTCCCCTTCCTGCGCGATTACGGCCAGCATTTCTCGGTCAACCGGATGCTCAGCTTCGACTCGGTCAAGCTGCGGCTCGACCGCGAACAGTCGCTGTCGTTCCTCGAATTCAACTACATGATCCTCCAGGCCTACGACTTCCTCGAGCTCAATCGCCGCGCCGGCGTCCGCCTCCAGATGGGCGGGTCGGACCAATGGGGCAATATCGTCAACGGCATCGAGCTGTCGCGCCGCGTCGACGGCGCCGAAGTCTATGGCGTCACCACGCCGCTGATCACCACGGCGGACGGCGGCAAGATGGGGAAGACCATGTCGGGCGCGGTCTGGCTCAACCCCGACCAGCTCAGCCACTATGACTATTGGCAGTTCTGGCGGAACACCGACGATCGCGACGTCGGCCGCTTCCTGCGGCTGTTCACCGATTTGCCGCTCCACGAGATCGAGCGCCTCGAAAAGCTCGAGGGCGCCGAGATCAACGAGGCGAAGAAGGTGCTCGCCAACGAAGCGACGGCGATGTGCCGCGGCGCTCAGGCGGCCGACGATGCCGCCGAGACCGCGCGCCGCACCTTCGAGGAAGGCGCCGCGGGCGAGGCGCTGCCGAGCTTCGCGGTAGCGGGCAGCGTGCTCGTCGTCGATGCGCTGATCGGGCTCGGGCTATGCGCGTCGAAGGGGGAAGCGCGGCGCAAGATCGGCGAGGGCGCGATCCGCGTCGACGACCAGCCGGTGAGCGACCCCGCGGCGAGCGTGGACGTGACCGGCCAGGTCAAGATCAGCTTCGGCAAGAAGAAGCACGGCCTGCTCGTCCCGGCGTAAAGCTCATCCTCCCCGGCCAGGGGAGGTGTCGCCAAAGGCGACGGAGGGGGGAGGAATCACGGAACGCAGTGAGTCCTCCCCCTTCGTCATGCTACGCATGCTACCTCCCCCTGGCGGGGGAGGATAAGTTCGCCGCGTAAGTCCTTGTTAAGCAGTTTCGTTCGAAGCGAATTCACGCGCATCGCTTACCACGGTAAGCGTACCTCTAGTTTTGCGGGGCGCGTGTGAGTTTCAGCATCGGCAATCTGGCTTTGTCCGACGACCGGCAGGAAATGCGCGACGACGTGCATTACCGCGCGCGCGCCTTCGGCCCCGATGCGCGCCAGCTCAGCTTCCTCGTCGTCAACATCTCGCCGCACGGACTGATGGCGCGCTGCGACACCCCGTTCGAGACTGGCGACCGCCTGCGCATCGTGCTGCCGGTGGCAGGCGCGGTGGTCGGCGAGGTCCGCTGGTGGCTCGGCGGGCGGCTGGGCTGCCAGTTCGACCCGGCGATCGATCTGGCCAGCTATTACGAGCTGATCGCGGTGCTGCTCAAATCCAGGTAATCGCAGTGCTCCTGCTTCTGCAGGGGCAGGGGATTGCGACTACCCCGCCCGCAGCAGCGCCACCGCCGCATCACGCTCGAACAGATACAGCGCCGTCCGCGCCGCCTCCCCCCGCGCCGTCTTCAGCCCGCGATCCTGATCGACCAGCAGCCGCGCATCGGCATTGGCCGCGACGATCAGCGCCTGCATCGTCTCGGGCGTCGCCAGCCGGAACGTCTGCTCGCCCGACTGGCGCGTGCCGAGCAATTCGCCGCCGCCGCGCAGCTCGAGGTCGCGCTCGGCGATCAGGAAGCCGTCATTGGTGTCGCGCATCAGCGCCAGCCGCGCGCGCGAGGTCTCGCTGAGCCCGCCCCCGCGCAGCAGCACGCAATGCGACTTGCCCCCACCGCGCCCGACCCGCCCGCGCAGCTGGTGGAGCTGCGCCAGCCCGAAACGGTCGGCATGCTCGATGACGATCAGGGTCGCATTGGGCACGTCGACCCCGACTTCGATCACCGTCGTCGCGACCAGCACGCCGGTCTCGCCCGCGGCGAAGCGCGCCATCACTGCGTCCTTCTCGGGCCCCTTCATCCGGCCATGGACCAGCCCGACCCTGTCGCCGAACCGCATCTGGAGCTCAGCCGCGCGCTGCTCGGCGGCGGCGAGATCGACCTTCTCGCTCTCCTCGACCAGCGGGCACACCCAATAGGCCTGCTTGCCCGAATCGAGATGCCGCCCCAGCGCCGCGACGATCTCGGCGAGCCGGTCCTCCGAGATCACGCTGGTCTCGATCGGCTCGCGCCCCGGGGGCATCTCGTCCAACCGGCTGACGTCCATCTCACCATGGCTTGCGAGCTGGAGCGTGCGCGGGATCGGCGTCGCAGTCATCACCAGCAGATGGGGGGGCACCTGCGCCTTGGACTGGAGCATCAGCCGCTCGGCGACGCCGAAACGGTGCTGCTCGTCGACCACCACCAGCCCGAGGTCTTTGTAGCGCACCCCCTCCTGGAAGATCGCATGCGTGCCGACGAGAATGTCGATCGATCCGTCGGCGAGGCCCATCAGGGTCGCCTCGCGGACGCGTCCCTTGTCGCGCCCGGTGAGGATCGCCACGCTTACATCCAGGCCGGAAAGAACCCGGTTAAGTGTCTCGAAATGCTGACGCGCGAGGATCTCGGTCGGCGCCAGCATCGCCCCTTGCGCACCCGCCTCGGCGGCAATCAGCAGCGCCATCGTCGCGACCAGCGTCTTGCCCGAGCCGACATCGCCCTGGAGCAGCCGCAGCATCGGCTGGCTCTGCGCCATGTCGCCTTCGATCTCGCGGATCGTCCGCGACTGCGCGCCAGTCGGCGTGTACGGCAGCTTGAGCCGGTCGCGCAGCCGCCCGTCGCCGGCAAGCGGCCGCCCGCGCTTGGCGCGCGCCTCGCCGCGGACCAGCAGCAGCGCCAATTGGTTGGCGAAGATCTCGTCATAAGCGAGCCGCTCGCGCGCCTTGGCGTCGGCGGGATCGGCGTGGATCGCCGCCAGCGCCGCCTTCCATGCCGGCCAGCCATGCTGTGCCTTGAGGCTCGGCTCGATCCATTCGGGCAGTTCTGGCGCACGCTCGATCGCCTGCGCCGCCAGCGCCGCGATCCGCTTCGAGGTGATCCCCTCCGAACAGGGATAGACCGCCTCGCGCCCCACCGACTCGGCCTCCTCAGGCGGTAGGACGAGATCAGGGTGGACGATCTGGAGCTCCTGGCCGTAGGTTTCGAGCTTGCCCGAAACGAAGCGCGGCTCGTTCAGCGGCAGCAGCTTCTTCGCCCAGCCCGAATTGCCGCCGAAGAACACCAGGGTGACGTAGTTGCCCAGCGCGTCGACCGCCTGGACTCGTGCCGGCGCGCGCGGGCTGCCGCCGAAGCGGTAGTTCACCGCGGTCAGCGTGATCGCGATGATCCGCCCGGCATCGGCCGCGTCGAGTTCGTCGCGCGGCACCCGATCGATGAACCCGGTCGGCAGATGGAAGGCGACGTCGACCGCGCGCGCCAGCCCGAGCCGTTCGAGCGGCTTGGCAAGTCCCGGGCCGACGCCCTTCAGCGCGGTCACTTCCGCGAACAGTGGATTGAGAATGTCCGGCCGCATGTCTATCTCCGCCCCTACACCGAAGCTGGCAGTCGCTGAAAGCACCGCCGGCCGATTTGCGTTGGAGTTTCCGTGGACCGCGAACATCGCCTCAAGCGCCTGCGCTTCCGTGCCTGGCACCGCGGCGTCAAAGAGGCCGACTTGCTCATCGGCGGCTTCTTCGATGCACATGCCCAAGGTTGGGATGCCGACGAGATCGAGTTGTTCGAGGCGCTGCTCGAGGAGCAGGATGTCGACATCATGGCCTGGGCGATGGGAACCGCGGCGGTACCCGAACGCTACCAGGGAACCATAATGACTGCACTCAAAACGTTGAACTACGTACCGATTTCCAACTAAAGCCCCTCCCCTTCAGGGGAGGGGTTGGGG
>NZ_JBYSXG010000078.1:0-13746 GCF_058782005.1 Sphingomonas sp. FW306-1B-B10E | reverse complement strand
GGTTGGGGTTGCCGTGGCCGCCGCTGCCGCCGCGCGGGCCGCCGCGGGCGCCGCTCTGGTGCGGGGCGCGGCCGCCGCCCCCGCCGTGACCGCCGCCATGCTGGGGCGGGCCGTCGCGCGAGGGCTCGATGTTGACGTCCTCGTCGCCTTCATAGGTGCGGGCGACGGCCGCGGCGAACTTGGCCGCGATGGCGCTGGGGACCTGGAAGAAGGTCTCGTTGGGGCCGATGCGGATCGCGCCGATCTCGTTCTTGGTGATGTGGCCGCGGCGGCAGATCAGCGGCAGTACCCAGCGCGGATCGGCGTTCTGGCGGCGGCCGATATCCATGTGGAACCAGGCGATGTCGTCGAAGCCGGGGCGGTGGCGCTCCTGCTGCGCCGCGCGGCGGCCCTCGGGGGTCTGCTCGATGATCTCCTCGGGCTGGGGCATCGCGGCGCGGTGGGCGTGGACGAGCGCGGCGGCGATCTCCTGCGGGGTCTTCTCGGCGAGCAGGCGCTCGGCGAGGGCGAGGTCCTCATCGTCGGTCTCGACCGGGGCGAGGAGCTGGGCGAGCAGACGCTCGCGATCGTTGGCGCGGATCGCCTCGGGGGTGGGGGCGTCGATCCACTCGGCGTTGATGCGCGCGCCCTTGAGCATCATCTCGACGCGGCGGCGGCGCGGATAGGGGACCAGGAGGACGGCGGTGCCCTTCTTGCCGGCGCGGCCGGTGCGGCCCGAACGGTGCTGGAGCGCCTCGGCGTCGCGGGGGAGCTCGACATGAATGACGAGGCTGAGCGTCGGCAGGTCGATGCCGCGCGCCGCGACATCGGTGGCGACGCAGACGCGGGCGCGGCGATCGCGCAGCGCCTGAAGCGCGTGGTTGCGCTCGGACTGGCTGTGCTCGCCCGAAAGCGCGACGGCGGAGAAGCCGCGCTCGACGAGGGTGGCGTGGAGGTGGCGGACATTGTCGCGGGTGGCGCAGAACAGGATCGCGGTCTCGGCCTCGTGGAAGCGGAGCAGGTTGATCACGGCATGCTCGATGTCCGAGGGCGAGATGGTGACCGCCTGATAGGCGATGTCGCCGTGTCCGCGATCCTCGCCGACGGTGGAGATGCGCAGCGCGTCCTTCTGGTAGCGGCGGGCGAGCGCGACGATCGGCTTGGGCATCGTCGCCGAGAAGAGCAGGGTGCGGCGCTCGTTCGGGGTGGCGTCGAGGATGTGCTCGAGATCGTCGCGGAAGCCCATGTCGAGCATCTCGTCGGCTTCGTCGAGCACCGCGGCGCGGAGCGCGGAGAGGTCGAGCGCGCCGCGCTCGAGATGGTCGCGCAGGCGCCCGGGGGTGCCGACGACGATGTGCGCGCCGTGGCTGAGCTGGCGGCGCTCCTTCGAGGCGTCCATGCCGCCGACGCAGGTGGCGATGCGCGCGCCGGTCGGGCCGTAGAGCCAGATCAGCTCGCGGCTGACCTGGAGGGCGAGCTCGCGGGTGGGGGCGATGATCAGGGCGAGGGGCTCGCGCGACGGGACGATGCGGCCGTCCTCGCCGATCAGGTCGGGCGCCATGGCGAGGCCGAAGGCGACGGTCTTGCCCGAGCCGGTCTGCGCGGAGACGATGAGGTCGCGGCCCTTGGCCTCGTCCTGGATGACGGCGGCCTGGACGGGCGTGGGCGCGGCATAACCACGCGCGGCGAGCGCTTCGGCGAGAAGCGCGGGGAGGTTCTGGAATTCCATGGAACCCGCCACATGGGCGCGGGGGGACGCTAGGGCAAGTGAATTCGCGGTTAACTGCGGCAATCCCTGAGGCGACCGGTTCCCGAGCGCGTCCGGCTTTGATAGGATCGTGCCGGCGATGTCGCGGGGAGACGGGCATGCAGTTCGCGTGGATCGGTGCGGCGGTGGTGCTTGCGGCGCCCGGTGCGGCAAGCGCTGCGGCGGTTGCGGCGAGTCCGGGCGAGGCGAGCGCGGCGGTGCATGCGGCGTTCGCGACGGCGCTGGTCGCCGGCGACGCGGCGGCGATCGCGCGGCTCTACGCCCCGGACGCGATCAGCACGCCCGAATTCCAGCCGTCGCTAACCGGGCCGGGGCAGATCGCCGAGTATTGGAAGACGATCGCCGGGCGGCTCGACATTTTGGACTATGCGCCGGTGCGCGAGGAACTGATCGACCTGGGCGATGGGCATTTCGTCGAGACCGGGCGGTTCAGCTTGCGCTGGCGGGTCGCGGAGGGCGCGGTGCGCGAGGAGGCGGGCAAGTTCGTCGCGGTCTATCGTGCGGACAGGCAGGGGATGCGGCTGGTCTCCGACGTGCGCGGCTTCGCGCGGGCGATCGACGAGGGCGCGCTGTTCCACGTAGCGCTGGCGCCGGTGCAGGTCGCGGCGCCCGCGGACGCGGCGCTCGAGCGCGAGCTGGCGGTGCTCAACCAGCGCAATGCCGATGCGGTGCGCGCGCACCAGCTCGCGCCGCAGCTGACGATGTATGCGCCGGACGCGGTGTTCTGGCCCTTCGCCGGCACCGCCAAGCGCGGGATCGCGGCGATCCGGGCGCATCTGACGCCCTATGTCGCGCAAGGGGCCGGCGTGGCGTTCGACGAGGTACGAGTGTGGCACGACCGCGCGACGCGGCACGGGCGCTGGGTGTTGGAGAATTCGCGCTTTCTGGTGCGCTGGCGCTCGGGCGAGGCCAGCGGCGCGACGAGCGGAGGCGGGCTGCGGCTGTGGCGCCGCGAGGCGGACGGGCAGCTGCGCATGTTCCGCCAGATCGGGACGCACGATTATCGGGGTTAAGCGACGGTTCAGCGGCGCGGGGGGAGCCTGGCGCGGCGTCAAGGAGGCGGAATATGCGGTGGTTCGGGATCGCGGCTTTCGGACTGGTAGTCGCGGCGACACCCGCCTCGGCGCAGATCGCGGGGTCGATGCGCGGGCTCTCGGGCAGCCCGTCGATCCGCGGCGACATCCTGCGCGCGCCGCCGGGCGATCCGGCGCTGGCGCAGCGCGTGTCGGTGTCGCGCGAGATCGGCGATATCCGGAGTGACATTCGCGCGGCGCGCGATGCCGGGCAGCTCAGCCGCAACGCGGCGCGGGCGCTGCGCCGCGAGGGGTATCGGATCCAGGCGGCGAGCACGCGCTATGGCCGCGACGGGTTCTCGGACGCCGAGGCCGCGATGCTGCGCGGGCGGACCGAGGCGCTGCGCAGCGCGGTCGTGGCGAAGCGCAACGCGGGGCTGACGGGGCGCTGAGGCGGCGCTTCGGGCCGCGGGGGCGATTCGCTGCTGCGCCTTAGTCAACTACGATAAACTGTAGACTCGTTAGGCGGACTGGCAGGAAGCGCCGCCGATGGCGGTCGGCTGTTATTCTAGCCCTCTCCCGCTTTCGCGGGAGAGGGTTGGGTGAGGGTCTTCTTCTGCCTCGTCAGCCCAACCGATCCGCGTTCAGCGCCACCATGACGGCCTCCAGCACGCCGTCGAGCTTCTGCAGAACCTCGTTGTTCCAAAAGCGCAGGACCGATAGCCTCGGCTCTCTAGACTGCGTTCGCCGGGCATCGACCTCGACATCATGCTGGCTGCCGTCCGTCTCAATGATGAGCCGTGCCTCCACACACAGAAAGTCGACGACGAAGGGCTCGCGTACTTGCGGAGCTGCGACGCATGGCGACTCGTCTACCGGCGGACGGGTGTACGCATGCGACACGAAGTAGGAGAAAGAAGACCCTCACCCAACCCTCTCCCGCGAAAGCGGGAGAGGGCTAGAAGGCAATGGCTCACCACCAATCTCGGTCCGTCGATTGTGCTGAGAGGGCTATTTTATAAGCTCAGACCTAAGCTTTTCCCGCAAACCTAAGTCTGCGTAACCACTATCGGGTGAACGCGCCCCGCGTTGTTAAGGCCATACGAGGGAATGGCTGACGCAATGTTCTCCTGCACAGGGACGAGGGCGCGAACGCAGATATGCCTAGAGCGCCTGCGCGGCGGCCCAGCCGCTGGCCCAGGCCCATTGGAAATTATAGCCGCCGAGCCAGCCGGTGACGTCGACCGCTTCGCCGATCGCGTAGAGGCCGGGGACCTTGCGCGCTTCCATCGTCTGGGACGACAGGTCCGCCGTGCTGATCCCGCCGATCGTGACTTCCGCCTTGGCATAGCCCTCGGTGCCATTGGGCAGGAACGGCCAGGCGGCGAGGCGGCGGGCGGCTTCGTCGAGCTTACGGTCGGCGAGGTTGGCGAGTTCGCCGGGGAGGGCCAGCTGCTCGGCGAGTGTCTCGGCGAGGCGATCGGGGAGGGTGTCGGCGAGCGCCTTGCGCAGCGTCGTGCGCGGACGTTCGCGCTTGGTCTCGACCAGCCAGCTCGCGGCGCGGCCGGGAAGGAAGTCGATCGCGATCGCTTCGCCGTGGCGCCAATAGCTCGAGATCTGGAGGATCGCCGGGCCCGAAAGACCGCGATGGGTGAACAAGGCGGCTTCGGGGAAGGCGGCCTTGCCGGCGCGGGCGACCACCGGGGTGGCGACGCCCGACAGCTCGCGGAACAGCGCCTGATCGGGCGGCAAGGTGAGCGGGACGAGCGCGGGACGCGGCTCGACCACCTTGAGTCCGAAGCGGCGGGCGAGATCATAAGCGAAGCCGCTAGCGCCCATCTTGGGGATCGACGGACCGCCGGTGGCGATCACCAGCGCCGGGGCCTCGTCAGCGCCGACCCGGTAGCGGCCGTCGGCATGGCCGATCTCGCCCAGCGCGCGGCCGGTGCGGATCTCGACCTGGCCGGCGGCGCATTCGCCCAGCAGCATGTCGACGATCTGGCGCGCCGAGCCGTCGCAGAAGAGCTGGCCGAGGGTTTTTTCGTGCCAGGCGATGCCGTGGCGCTCGACCAATGCGAGGAAATCCTGGGCGGTGTAGCGGCCGAGCGCCGACTTGGCGAAATGCGGGTTGGCCGAGAGATAGCGGTCGGGCGCGGTGTGGATATTGGTGAAGTTGCAGCGGCCGCCGCCCGAAATCAGGATCTTCTTGCCGACCTGCTCGGCATGATCGAGCAGCAGCACGCGGCGCCCGCGCTGCCCGGCGACCGCGGCGCACATCAGGCCGGCGGCGCCTCCGCCGAGGATGATCGCATCATATTGGGGCATTGGCAGGGGTTAGACGCCAAGGCGGGGCGCGTCACCCCCGTGCGCCGACTCGACACGCCGGCAAACATGCGTTCAATCGGTGGCGGAGCGTTCCCACACGCGTTGCGTTCGTCGCCATCGGGATCGCCGAGGAGAAAGGTTTCGAATGCAGGATCCAGCCGCTGCCCGGCTTCGGGCGCATCTGTCCCCGATGCTGTTTGCCGGTACGCTCGCCGGACTGTTCGCGAGCATGCCTGCCTCCGCGCAGGACTATCCTGTGCGTGATGTCGCGGGCTGGACGGTGGCAGCGAGCAGGGACGAGCAAGGCTGCTTCCTGACCCGCACCTATGCCGGCAATGGCGGCACGACCTTGCTCCTCGGCCTCGACGTGGCGGGCGAAAACCATTTGTCGGTGCTCAACGACAATTGGTCGATCAAGCCGAAAGAGCGGTGGAAGCTGACCTTCAAGCTGACCAGCGGCGGCTATCCCAACCATCCGGTGGTCGGAATGGCAGCGGACGGCAAGCGCGGCTTCGTCACCAATTTCGATGGGCAATTTCCCGGCTATTTCGCCGCGTCCAAGGCGCTCCACATCTATCGCGGCGACGTTCCGGTCGAGCAATTGCCCCTCGACGGCAGCGGCGCGGCGATTGCCGAGCTGCGCAATTGCGTGGCCATCCACGCCAAGGCCGCGGCCGGCGCGCCCGAAGCGCGGCGTTCCGGCCGGATCCCGCGGGACCCGTTCGCCACCGACGGCAGGCGGCGATCGGGGGACTGAGAGCCTGGTCACGCAGCGTCATCCCGGAAGCCGCTTCTCTTCGAACCTGTGATTTGAATAGCCGAGAGGTCGATCCCGACTGAAGGCTTTCCAACGGCAAACCTGCGGTTTTCCGGGAAAGCCCAACATTCGGGATGACGAGAAGGATGGAAGGAGGTGCGCGCTCGGCGCTCCGGCAAACCGCTGAACCGAGATGATGCACGGCCGAACAGAATCAGGATTGTTGGAACCGGAAGCGTGAGGTTGGGTTGTTCCGCTTGGTTAATTATTGAAAGATAAAACATGTCGCCAGTGAGTAAGCTTGTCCCCGCCGTCGTGCTTCTGGTCGGTGCGACCGGGCTGGGTGGCTGTGCCACCAAGTCCTTTGTGCGCGAGCAGATCGCCCCGGTGAGCCAGCGCGTCGACGCGCTCGAATCGCGGCTGCAGGAAACCGACGGCACGGCCAAGGCCGCGCTGGCGGAAGCCCAGGCCGCTTCGGGCCAGGCGCAGCAGAACGGCCAGCGCCTCGATCAGCTGAACGGCCGCGTCGACGGCGTCGAGCAGCGGCTGCAGGCCCAGGAAAATCGCGGGAAGCGCCCGCGCAATTGATGCGGCAAACCCGCAAATGCTGATCTTTGCCGCGCATGCGTGCGGCGACCGCTTTCTGGTGAGCGCTTGAATCGATGATCCATGTCATTCTGGCGCTCGCCGGACTTGCGAGCGTGGCTACGGCCGGGAACGATCAGCGAGCGAGGGCGGTGCCCTCGGTCCCCGAGACCAGCGCGTCGCCGGAGGCGCTGCGCGTCGCCGATTGGGTTGCCGCGTCGGGCGACAATCGGTCGCTGCCCTATATCATCGTCGACAAGACGAACGCCTCGCTGTTGCTGTTCGATGCCAAGGGCAAGCCGCTCGCGCAGGCGCCGGTGCTGATCGGGATCGCCCCGGGAGACGATGCGACGCCGGGCGTCGGCAGCAAGAACCTCGCCGAGATCGGCCCCGCGGAGAAGACCACGCCGGCCGGGCGCTTCCTTGCCAAATTCGGCCTGGCGGCCGGCAAGACGCGCGTGCTCTGGGTCGATTACGCCAATTCGGTGGCGCTGCACCCGATTCCCCCGGGCGCCAGCGCGAAGGAGCGGCGGCGCCAGCGGATGCTGTCGGCGACCCCGGACGACAATCGCATCACCTTCGGGTGCATCAACGTCCCCGCGGCGCTGTACGGCAAGACCGTGCGCCCGCTTTTCCAGCGCAAGGGCGGCTATGTCTATGTGCTGCCCGACACCAAGCCGGTCGAGGAGGTGTTCCCCCGGCTGCGCGTGCATGCGCTGACTAGCGGCGGGATGCGTTAGGTCGTTGGAGGCCGCGGAGCAGATTTGCGTACGCAACGGGTGACACGACGAACGAACGATCGCGCACGCTGAGACGGGTGCGCCAGGCAGTCGGTCAACTTGCCGCTTCCGCCGCCGCCGTCTCCAGCCAGCCCTGCTCGCGCAACATCGGAACGTTGGCGCGGGCGACCGGAACGATGCGACCGTCGACGAGGCGAAGCCGCATGTTGCGGTCTTCGCGGATCACGCCGGCGACCGCATCGCGTGCCACCCACCAGCTGCGATGGACGCGCGCGCCGTTGCCCTCGAGCTGGGCGACCGCGTCTCGCATCCGCATCAGGATCATCGCGTTGCCGTGGACCGTGTGGACGCGCACATAATGATCCTCATTTTCCAGGCATAGCACGTCACCTCGCAGATGCGGCGGCAGCAAGTCGAGGAACGCGGGCGCGGTCGCCGCGCCCGGTGGGGCCGGATCGATGGGTCGCGGCACGGGGGGCGCCGACTCTCCGGCATCTTCGGATCTCGACTGCTTCCCGGGCTCCGGCTTGGGCGCCCGTGCCAGCAACTGCACCACCGTGACCGTAGCGCCGACGATCAAGGTCTGCAGATAGGTCGCGAGCAACGCACTGACGCTGATGCTGCGCCAATCCGGTCCTGCCGAACCCAACGCAATCACCATCGCAGTCGGAAAGGCCGCGAGCGCACATGCGGCGAAGATTGCGATCGGGCGCGGGATGTGGGTCTGCCGGACCAGGGCATCGCCGGCGGCGATCACCGGGCGAAAGAAACAATAGCCCGTGATCAGATAGAGCGCCCAAGCGATCAGGCGGCGGTGAAAAGGGGCTTGGTAAGAGCCGAACGGTCCCAGGACCGTCAGCACCAATATCAGTCCGGCCAGAATCGTGAGTTCGCCGAGCAGTCGGCGCCGCGCGATCATGCGTACCTCCCCTTCACGCTTCGCGAACGGGTCGTGGTGCGGGTTTCGGCCCGGTCACGAACGCATCCGCGCCCTTCGCGAAGGCGCGCTGGCCCGGGACGGCCGCCTTGCCGACAAGCGCCGCAAGGAGATTCAAATGCCCGACCCTGTTCATCCTTCTCACATCGTTTCCCAGCGCGACCGCTGGATCGTCATCGTAGGCGCGGTCGCCGGCGGCGCAATCTTGCTGGCCTTGATGCACGGCATTGCAAGCGGCGCGGTGGCGCGGTCAAGCATCCGCAACCTCTGGCTCGCATTGCATCTGGCGTCCGTACTCCCGGCGCTTCCGCTCGGCGCCTATGTCCTGTTGCGGCGCAAAGGCGACGGTCCGCACCGCATCCTCGGCAAGCTTTGGGCGTTGCTGATGCTGTCCGCTGCAGTGTCCAGTTTCGGGCTTCGCGGGATGACCGGCGGGCTCAGCGTCATCCATCTGCTGTCGGTGGTCGTGCTCGTGATGATCCCGCGCGGGATTTTGCTGGCGCGCGTCAACCGGATCGAAGCGCACAGGCGTACCATGTCGCTGACCTATCTGGGGCTGGCGGTTGCCGGGCTGTTCACGATGCTGCCGGGGCGGATGTTGGGAAGCTGGCTGTTCGGGTGAAGGATGCTGCCGGTCTTACGAACGATCGTTACGGCCGGCTGCCGGCTTTGCATCATTCGGACGCAGGTCTAGACGTCCCACATGGTCTTCGATCTGCGCCGCGCGTTGCTTGCCAAGGAAGAGCGCGAGTCGGCGCGGCTCATGGATTTCGAATTCCGGTTGCGGGCGCGAACCTTGCGCTTGCTCGCCGAACGTATCGAGCGGGACCCTGAAGCTTTGGTTGCCCTTGTCGCGGAGGGGGACGACGAGACCGTCCTCGGCAAGTTGAAGATCGACTTTCCGGACCGGGACATCGCGGCTCTGTTCGCCCACGCCCGTGTCGAGGCGCGTCGATTGCTGACGAAGGAAGTGGGTGATCCGACGCCTCACCGATTGGCGTGATTGCTCCTGCCCCAAGCTTCTCGTGCAAATCCAAGCGGTGAAGCCCAGCGGACTTCCACTCAGTGCAGCTTGGCGATGCTCAGCCCGTCGAGCTTGGCGCGTTCCTTGACCGATTCCTCGCTGCGGGTGAGCGCCTTGGCGATCGCCTTCAACGCCATGCCCTTCTTGGCGAGCGTGTGCAGCTTCTGGATCTCGTCGGTGCGCCAGGGCTGGCGGTGGCGCTCGAAACGCTCGGACATGCGGGTCTCCTGTTCGGTGCCGCCATGCCAGCCGTGAGGCGCGGTGACCAGTTCCGTGCAGGCGTGCCCCCTGTGAATATTTCTGTGGAAAACGCCGCCGGGGGGCATCGATCGGGCCAGGATGCGCGGTGGCGGACCGTGTCGCCCTCAGCGAGTCGGGGGGTGGAGCTGCGCCATAGCGCGCCACCCGGGGTCTCCGCTGGTCGGCGCGCGGATCGTCTTGCCCATCTGGAGAGGCGGAAACGCAAACGAGGCGGGCCTCGTTCGAGACCCGCCCCGTTCGTCGCTCGTCAGGCGCGCCGGCCCGGGGCCGGCGACGGCCTTACTTGACGTGCTTGGAGATGTGCTTGTTCATCTCGAACATCGTCACCTTCTTGGCGCCGAAGATCTTCTCGAGCTTGTCGTCAGCCAGAATTTCCCGCTTGTTTTCAGGGTTCTGGAGGTTGTTCTTCTTGATGTGGTCCCACATCTTGCTGACGATCTCGCTGCGCGGCAGATCGGCGGTGCCGACGATCGCGGCCAGCTCCGGCGAGGGCGTCACCGGCTTTGCGATGCCACCACGTGCTCCGCCAGCTGCTTTAGTTTCGGCCATTCTTCTTCTCCTGTTCGAACCCGTTTCCGGGCTATTCCTTCGTCAGCGCCGCGGGCTTGTGCGAAGCCTTCCCGCCATTGTCGCTCTCGACGATGTACTGGGGTTCGTGCTCGGATGCACGGACCTGATGCCCTTTGATCGTGGTATCGCGCGTCTGTCTAGAGAGCACTTTGCCATGGGCGGTGCCGCCATGCGATTTCCAGCTGACCTTGTCGCCCTTCTTGAGATGCTCCGCCATCGCCATTTCTCCGTATCTTACACAGATTAAGCGCGGTGGAATGCCAGAGGTTGCCGGTGCGCCGCGCTTCGTCGCGCGCGCGGTTCGGCTCGGCGGAAAGCGCGGGGGCGTCGCGCGGTTGGAACCGGCGCGGGCGGCATGCTATCAGCCGCGGATCGTGCGGGAGGGACGGAATGCGGTTGCTGGTTTTGGGTGCGGTGTTGGCGCTCGGCGGATGCGGCGGTGGCGGGACCACCGGCACCAATTATTCGGACGCGCCGCCCATGGCGGAGATCGTCGGCACGCCGGCGCCCAAGCCCAGCGAGACGCCGACGCCCGAGGCCGAGGCGACCGAGGCTGCGGCGGACAATGCGGTGGCGGTCGAGAATAGCTTCGAAGATGAGGTGGCGGGAAACGGGGCGGAGTAGTTTCTATCCTCCCCCGGAGGGGGAGGGGAACCGCGAAGCGGTGGAGGGGTAATCTCCACGAGCGACGCCGCTCGTGGAGATTACCCCTCCGTCAGCCTGCGGCTGCCACCTCCCCCTCCGGGGGAGGATTGAAATCAAGCGGCGCGGCGGACCTTGGCGAAGCCTTCGAAAGTGGCGCGGACGTTCGCATCCGCATTTTCCGCGAGGCGGCTGACGCGCGCCACGAATTGGTCGGCATCGGCACCCGGGGTGTGATGCGCCATCGCCCATTCGCCGAACTCGCGGGCCGCGATATCGCGGCGCGACAGGACGACGATCGCGCGGTGCCGTCCATCCTGCCGAATCCGCTCGAACGCGGCCTCGACCTTGTCCCGCGGGCCTTCGAGCGCCTGGAGGAAGCGTGCGCCGTCCGAATAAAGCAGACCGGTGATCGCGTCGCGGCCATTATTGGCGCGCGACGCGGCCAAGATCGCCGCAGCGTCGATATTCGCGGCGTTCGGAGTGACGCTGCTTACGTAAACGAGTTGAAGCATGGGGAATCGCCAAGATGTTTCGTTCCCGGCGATGGTAGGAGCCGGGCACTAACCCCAGGTAAATCCCGCATTTATCCAGGTTAGGATGACAAGAAATTTCCGCGCGCTATGATGCGCTGGTGATTGCGATTCGGCTTGCGACGCTGCTTCGACTTAGCCGCCCTTAGGCGGCCGATCTTTCGCGCCTGAGGCGCGGGCTGCCTGAGGGCCTTTAGACCTGCATCCTTGAACGCCGCGGCGCCTCCTCCTAGGCGTCGTCGCCGAGCCACAGGAAGTCCCGAAGCCATGTTGCGCGATCCGAGTGTAAAATACCGTCCATTTCCCCAGGTCGATTTGCCCGACCGGCAATGGCCGTCGAAGACAATCACCAAGCCGCCGCGCTGGCTGTCGACCGATATGCGCGACGGCAACCAGGCGCTGATCGATCCGATGGACGGCGAGAAGAAGCAGCGCTTCTTCGACTTGCTGGTCAAGGTCGGCGTCAAGGAGATCGAGGTCGGCTTTCCGAGCGCCGGGGCGACAGAATTCGACTTCATCTCGGGACTGGTGCGCGAGGGGCGCATCCCCGACGACGTCATCGTCCAGGTGCTCACCCAGTCGCGGCAGGACCTGATCGAGACCAGCTTCCAGAGCGTCAAGGGCGCCAAGCAGGCCATCGTCCACCTGTACAACGCCGTGTCGCCGGCGTGGCGCGAGGTGGTGTTCCGGATGAGCCGCGACGAAGTGCGCGAGATTGCGGTGGCGGGCGCCAAGGTGCTGCGCGACGAAGCCGCCAAGCAGCCCGACACCGAATGGCATTTCGAATACAGTCCCGAGACCTTCTCGACCGCCGAGCTCGATTTCTCGGTCGAGGTCTGCGAGGCAGTGATGGAGATATTGCGGCCGACGCCGGAGCGGCCGCTGATCCTCAATTTGCCCGCCACGGTCGAGGCGGCGACGCCCAACATCTACGCCGACCAGATCGAATGGTTCGGGCGCAACATTCGAAACCGGGACTCGGTGGTGATCAGCCTGCACACCCACAATGATCGCGGTACCGGCGTCGCGGCGGCGGAACTGGGGCTGATGGCAGGGGCCGACCGAGTCGAGGGCTGCCTGCTCGGCAATGGCGAGCGCACCGGCAATTGCGACCTCGTGACCGTCGCGCTCAATCTGTACACGCAGGGCGTGAACCCGGGGCTCGATTTCTCGGACATCGACGAGATCGTCAACACCGTGAACTATTGCACCAATCTGCCGGTGCATCCGCGCACCCCTTATGCCGGCGACCTCGTCTTCACGGCGTTCTCGGGCAGCCATCAGGACGCGATCAAGAAGGGCTTCGCGGCGCAGGAAGCGCGCAACGACGAGCTGTGGAACGTGCCCTATCTGCCGATCGACCCCAAGGATCTTGGACGCGATTACGAGGCGGTGATCCGGGTGAATTCGCAGAGCGGTAAAGGCGGGGTCGCCTGGGTGCTCGAGCAGGATCGCGGATTGAAGCTGCCCAAAAGGATGCAGGCGGACTTCTCGAAGCACGTTCAGGCGCTGGCCGACGAGACCAGCCGCGAGCTCAACGCCGCGGATATCCGGGCGAAGTTCGAGGCGGTGTATCTGCCGGGGGCGGGCGACCGGATCGCTTTGGTCGATTATGAGGAGACCGGCGCGGCGGGCAGCCGCGTGTTCGTCGGACGGATCGCGGTGGACGGCGTCGAGCAGAGTATTTCGGGACGCGGCAACGGCTTGATCTCGGGCGTGATCGATGCGCTTGCGGGAACGACCGGGCCGTCCCTCGACGTGGTCGACTATAGCGAGCACGCGATCGGGCATGGCGCCGACGCGCAGGCCGCGGCCTATGTCGAGTGCCGCACTGCCGATGGGCGGACGGTATTCGGGGTGGGCATCGACGCCGATATCGCTACGGCGAGCGTGCGCGCGGTGCTCAGCGCGGCGAATAGGGCGTAGGAGTACCGTAAGCCGTTCCCCGGCGAAGGCCGGGGCCCAGTCGCGGTGGCGCGGTACGCCCGACCCATTAGCCGCTTGCAACTGGGCCCCGGCCTTCGCCGGGGTGGGATTAGGGGCGGCGCGGCCCGGTCGGGAGCGCGCCGCCCGGCAGCTCAATTGTAGGTCAAGCCGTAATAGCCGTAGATGCGCTCGCCATAGGCCTCGTCATAGACGGGCTGTTCGTCGGCGGCGTAGCGCGGCGCGCCTTCGAGGGTTTCCTTGTCGATGTCGACGACATAGCCGCCCTGCTCGATATCGTAGCTGAGCTTTTCCCAGGGCAGCGGATAATAGTCGCTGCCGAGCCCGAACACGCCGCCGAACTGGAGCACGGCGTACTCGACCTGGCCCGAGAATTTGTCGACCATGAAATTGTAGATCGAGCCGAGCTTCTCGCCCTGCTCGTCATAGACCGCGGTGCCCTCGACCTTGTTCGAGGCGATCAGGGCTTCGGTCTCGTCGGTCGCGATCTGCCCGTCATTGGCGATTTCCGTGTCGGTCATTGCTCGTCTCCTCGACTCAGCCCCCGCCGGCAATGCCAAGGTGCCGTCACGCGGTTACCGAGCGATGACACCTTTAAGCCCCTCCCCTTCAGGGGAGGGGTTGGGGGTGGGGCATGGCGGTCTCACCGAGCCTTTCACCCGTTGACA
>NZ_JBYSXG010000077.1:0-13748 GCF_058782005.1 Sphingomonas sp. FW306-1B-B10E | reverse complement strand
CGCCTGCCCCGCCCCGCCCGCCGCCGCCCGCGCCTGGTTCGAACATTGTCCGGCGAGGAGCAGCAGGACCAGCATCGACGCCGCGGCGAGCGGCCAGCGCACGAACGGCACGCCGCGCTTTCGCGCCAGCCGATTGCCGAGAACATAGCCGAGCGCGAGGATTCCGCCGTACAGCAGCAAATATCCCAACACGGTTCCGGCCGTGTGGCCGGCGCCATAGGTCGCCGATTGCTCCATCCCCCGCTCCCTTCCGCTGACGCCCGCGTTCAGATGCGCTGCGAACCGGTCAGGCCGGCGCCTGCTCGCCGGCCAGCGCGTCGTCCTTCTCGCCAGCCCGGAGATAGGCTTCGCGCCCGTTCAATCGCGCGAAATAGGCCTGGAAGGCGTCGCGCTTGGGCAAGGTGCCGAACAGCAGTCCCCAGCCCACCGCCGAGCCGACATAGACGTCGGCCGCGGTAAAGCGCTCGCCAGCGATATAGGGATGCGCCGAGACCGCCGCCTCGAGCACGTCGACCGTCGTCGCATAATCGCCATAACCGAACATGCGCGACTGCTCGGGCGATGGCTCGAACTTGGCAGCATAATTGGTCACCGCCTGTTCGACCGGACCGGCAGCGAAGAACAGCCAGCGGAAATAATCGGCGCGCTCCTCCGGCTGCGGCGCGAGCCCCGCTTCGGGGAACGCCTCGGCGAGATAGGCGCAGATCGCCGCGCCCTCGGTCACCACCTTGCCGCCATGGACGATCGCCGGGACCTTCCCCATCGGATTGACCGCGCGATACTCGGCGCTCTTCATCCGGCTGGCATAATCGACGAGCTCGACGCGATAGTCCGCGCCGGTCTCTTCGAGCATCCAGCGCGCGATGCGGCCGCGCGACTGCGGATTGGTGTAGAAAATCAGATCGCTCGACATCATCGTTCCCCGACTCAGTGAGAACATTACGTGAACGAATCGGGCGCGCGCGTCAAGCGAGCGCGGTGTGAAACAGCGCGAGCAGCCGCTCCCACGCGCGATCGGCCTGGGCGTGGTCGTAGACCTTGCTGTCGGGTGGGCACCAGCCGTGCATCGTGCCGGAATAGACTTCGATCTCGGCGGGTCGCCTGGCGGCGGCGAAGGCGGCGCGCAGCTTGTCCTTGTCGCCCGGCGCACGCGCGTCGTCATTGGCGGCGATCGCGATGAGGAAGCGCGCCTTCATTTGGGGCACGCGCGCGATCAGGTCGGCGTCGGCGAGCCCGCCGCCATGGAAGGTCGCGCCTGCCCGCACCCGCGCCGGCGATCCCGCCGCCGTGAGCATCACCATCGGCCCGCCCATGCAATAGCCGGTGCTGCCGATGCCGCGCTTGCGGTCGACCTCAGCCTGGCGGTCGATCCAGGCGACGAAGGCCGCGGCATCGCGCGTGGTGGCGTCGGGGGTGAGCAGCTTGCGCCACGGCCCGACCTTGGCTCCCAATGCCTCGTCGAAGCCCTGGCCCGGCGTGACGAACGGCGTCCTGGTCGAGCGGTAGAATTGGTTGACGGTGAGCACCGCATAGCCCGACTGGGCGAGACGGTCGGCCATCTGGCGGAAGGCGGGGCGCAATCCGAAGATGTCCGGCCAGACCAGGACGGCGGGATGCTTGCCGCCGACCGGCGCGACGAAATAGGCATCGGCGGTGCCGTCGGGCGTGGTGATCGTAACGTCGCGGCCGCGGACCGCCAGCGCATTGGCCGGCACCGGGAGCAGCACCGCAACACCAGCGGCGGCAGCGGCTGCCCCGAAGCCGCGGCGCGTCATCGCATCGCCGAGAAAGCGTTCATTGTCGGCTTCGGTCAGATCGTCACACATGCGGCATCTCCCTTGCGCGGCTCAGCGAGTCGCCCTGGGAAGCTACACGCGTGGCCGTCCCGCGTCATGCGGGACGGTGCGACTTACTGGCGGAACAGCGTCTCGGCGGTGTGCTCGATCGGGCCGGTCGCTTCTTCGCCACCCTCGCCTTCCGCCGCATTGGCGGCGGCGGTGCGCTCGGCGCGAAGCTGCTCGAGCAGCGCCTCGCGGTCGCCCTCGAGGCGGGTGTCGGTCGGCGCCTCGATGCCCGCGGCCTTGGCGGCCTTGGCGACCAACGCGTCCAGCTCGCGCTGCGAAGCGAGGCCGAGCGTGACCGGATCCTTAGGCGTGATGTTGGCGATGTTCCAGTGGCTGCGGTCGCGGATCGCGGCGATCGTGGTGCGGGTGGTGCCGATCAGCTTGCCGATCGCGCCGTCCGAGATCTCGGGATGGTTGCGCAGGATCCACGCAATGCCGTCGGGCTTGTCCTGGCGCTTCGAGACCGGCGTGTAGCGCGGCCCCTTGGTGCGGCGGATCTGCTCGGGGCCCTTAAGCATCTTGAGGCTGTAATCGGGATTGGCCTGGCCCTTCTCGATTTCCTCCATGGTGAGCTCGTGCGCGCGCACCGGATCGCGCCCGGTCAGCTTGGCCGAAGCGGTATCGTCGGCGATCGCCTGGATCTCTAGGATGTGGAGCCCGCAGAACTCGGCGATCTGCTCGAACGAGAGCGACGTATTGTCGACCAGCCAGGAAGCGGTCGCATGCGGCATCAGCGGCTGGGCCACTTTTCGTCTCCAGAAACAATAAGGGCCGCCCATCACGGGCGGCCGACTAATGGTCAGGACTTAATGCGGGACGCGGTGGGAGGCAAGGCATTCGTGGAAAAGGCGCGATGCGCCGCACGCGCACCCGAAACTCAGGCGGCGGCCTCGTGATCGTCGAACGAATAGAGCGCGTTCAGGAACTGGTGTGCGCTCGCTTCCCAGGTGAAGCTGCGGCCATAAGCCTGGCAGGCCGCGGGATCGCGGGTGAGCGCCGCGGCGATGGCGGCGGTGAGGTCTTCGTCCATCGCGCCGACCGCGGGGGTGAGCACGTCGATCGGACCCGTCACCGGATAGGCGGCGACGGGGACGCCGCAGGCCAGCGCCTCGATCATCACCAGCCCGAAAGTGTCGGTCTTGCTCGGGAAGACGAAGACATCGGCAGCGGCATAGGCCGAGGCGAGCGCATCGCCGAACATCGGGCCGAGAAACTTGGCCTCGGGGAAGCGCGCCTCGAGCGTCGCCCGCGCCGGGCCGTCGCCGACCACGACCTTGGTGCCGGGATGCGTGGTCTTGAGGAACGCCTCGAGATTCTTCTCGATCGCGACGCGGCCGACATAGAGCTGCACCGGGCCCGGCAGGTCTGCCATCGCCGGATGCGGCGGCAGGCCGGGGCGGAAGCTGGCGAGATCGACGCCCCTGCCCCAATGCTTCACCTTGGTCAGGCCGTGCGCGACCAGCGATTCGCGGATCGACGGCGTCGAGGCGAGGATCGCCTGGCTCGGCGCATGGAACCAGCGGATATAGCGCCAGATCCACTCGGCCGGCACGCCCGAGCGCGCCGAAACATAATCGGGGAACTGGGTGTGATAGGCCGTGGTGAACGGCATGTCGTTGCGCAGACACCAGCGCCGCGCCGCGACGCACAGCGGGCCTTCGGTGGCGAGGTGGATCGCGTTGGGGCGGAACGCCTCGAGCATCGCGCCGACGCTGCCGGTGCTGGCGAGCGCGAGGCGAATCTCGGGATAGGTCGGGCACGGCAGCGAATAGAAGCGATCGGGCGAGATCACTTCGACGCGGTGTCCCTGCGCCTCCAGCACCCGGCGCACCGATTGGAGCGTACGGACGACGCCGTTGACCTGGGGCTCCCAGGCATCGGTTACGATTGCGATGCGCACTTCGTCGGCTCCCGTCGCCGCCGTCACGCCGCCTCTAGTCTGGCCCCGGATTCGGGCGCATCGCGCGCCGCTATCTCGTCGGCCCAATGGAGAATTTCCATGGTACCGTCGTAGTGTTCGACGAGCGCGGTGCAACCCTCCACCCAATCGCCGTCATTATAATATTCGACGCCCTGGATCGTGCGCATCTCGGCCTTGTGGATGTGGCCGGCGATCACGCCGTGGATCCCGCGATGCGCCGCCTCGTGCGCGACGACCTCTTCGAACCTCGAAATGAACGAGACCGCGTTCTTGACCTTCTGCTTGGCGTATTTGCTGAGCGACCAATAAGGCAGGTTGAACAGGCGACGGACGCTGTTGAGCCAGCGGTTGAGCGCCATCATGCCCTCGTACGCGGCATCGCCGAGATGCGCGAGCCAGCGGTGCGACATGGTGATCGCGTCGAACTCGTCGCCGTGCAGGACGAGCAGCCGCTTGCCGTCGGCGGTCTCGTGGATCGCCTGGCGGAGGATCTCGACCCCGCCGAAATTGAGGCCGGCGAACTGGCGGAACATCTCGTCATGGTTGCCGGGAATGTAGACGATCCGGGTGCCGCGCTTGGCCCGCTTGAGCACGCGCCAGACGATGTCGTTGTGCGCCGCGGGCCAATAAAGCCGCTTCTTCATCGCCCAGCCGTCGATCATGTCGCCGACGAGGTACATCGTCTCGCTGTCGACATGGTCGAGGAAATCGATCAGCATCTCGGCGTTGCAGCCGCGCGTGCCGAGATGGACGTCGGAGATCCACACCGTGCGATATTGCCGGCGCCCGGCGATCACCCGCTCGGGGATCGTCGGCTGGGTCGCATGGAAGTCCGCGAAGTGCGCTGCGTCGAACGGAAGCCTGGTGATCGTCGCCATGATCATTCCCCCGGGAGCTTGTCCTGGGGAGGCCCTACATGGAGATTGTTACAACTAGAATCGTGGCGGGCCGTCGTCCCGGCGCACGCGGGATGACGGGTCTCAGGCGGTGATCGGAATATGCGCCGGATGGCTCGCCACGCGCGCCAGCCAGGCGCGGACATTCGGGAAGGGCTGGAGATCGAAGCCGCCCTCTTCGGCGACATGCGTATAGGCGTAAAGCGCGATGTCCGCGAGGGTGAGCCGGTCGAGGACGAAGAAGGCGCGATGCGCGAGATGCTCGTCCATCAGCGCCAGTGCCGCCTCGCCCGCCGCGACCTTGCCGGGCAGTTGCGCGCGCTGGAGATCGGTCAGGTTCGCGTCGCCGACCAAGGTCCGCCAGAAGCGCACCGTCGCGATGTTGGGTTCGTGGTTGTACTGTTCCCAGAACAGCCAGCGCAGCATGTCGGCGCGTTCGAAGCGGTCGGCGGGGATCAGGTCGCTGCCGTCGGCGATGTAGAAGGCCGCGGCGTTGCTTTCGGGGAGGAAGTCGTCGCCGGTCTGGAGCACCGGAATCCGGCCATTGGCGTTGACCTCGCCCAGGAACTCGGGCGTGCGCGTCTCGCCCTTGAGGATGTCGTATTGGCGCCGCTCGAGCGGCAGCCCGACATGTGCCGCGGTGAGGCGGATCTTGTAGCAATTTCCCGACGGCGCATACTCGTGGAGTACGAACGGACCCATGATCTTCCCCCTATCTGGCGCGCGCCTTTCTGCGGCCCTGGGGCCTCGCGTCAAACAAATTGGCGTCCGCCGGCGACAAGCCTGCCTTATGTCCGGCTTAACAAATCATTGCCACGCCGCCGGTCGCGCCCCTCGCCCCGCTATAAGAGTCGCGAGGAGTGATCGAATGACATTGCAGGATCTTTACGCGGAACATCGTGAGCTCTTCCGGCTGGGCGAAGCGCTGATCGAGGCCGCGACCTTCGATCCGCCGCGCATGCCCGAGCTGGTCGAGGCGCGCCGCGCGATCTCGCAAGCGGTCGCCCGGCATTTGGGCAACGAGGCGCGGCTGGCGCTGATGCCGCTGGGCGCGAGCCCCGATCCTTATCACCGCGCGCTCGCCCGCCGCTATACCAGCGACCTCTTGTCGATGCGCCAGTCGGGCATCGCGCATATGGGCCGCTGGACGATGGAGACGATTCCCGACGACCCGCGCGAATACCGCCTCGCGGTGCGCGCGCAGATGCGGATGATGGCGACGCGGCGCGATTGGGAAGAGAGCGAATTCCTTCCCGCCGCCGAGCGGCTCGCCGCCGGCGCCCGCCCGCTGCTGCGCGCGGTGGGGTGAGATTATCCTCACCCGCCGGGGGACGAAAAATCAATCCAGCGTCAGCACGATCTTGCCGACATGCTCGCCCGATTCCATCCGGCGATGCGCCTCCGCGGCGTCGGCGAGCGGATAGGTCGAGTCGATCACCGGCTTCAGCCGCCCCTGCTCGACGAAGGGCCAGACCGTGCGAACGAGCTCGTCGGCGACCAGGCTCTTGAACCCGGTGTCGCGCGCGCGGAGCGTCGAGCCGGTGAGCACCAGCCGCTTGCGCATCACCTGCCACAACGGGATCGTCGCCTCGGCGCCGCGCTGGACCGCGATCGAGACGTGGCGCCCGTCCTCGGCGAGGCATTCGAGGTTGCGCGGGACATAGTCGCCGCCGATCATGTCGAGCACGATGTCGACGCCGCGGCCGCCGGTGATGTCCTTCACCCGCGCGACGAAATCCTCGGTCTTGTAGTTGATCGCCTCGGCGGCGCCGGCGGCGCGCGCGGCTTCGCACTTGGCGTCGGACCCCGCGGTGACCAGCACGGTCAGATGGAACAGCCGCGCCAGCGCGATCGCCATCATCCCGATCCCGCTCGTCCCGCCATGGACGAGCAGCCAGTCGCCGTCCGCTGCATAGGCGCGCTCGAACACGTTGGTCCACACGGTGAACAAGGTCTCGGGCATCGCCGCCGCCTCGATCAGCGTCAGCGCGGCGGGGACCGGCAGGCATTGGCCGAGCGGCGCGACGACATATTCGGCATAGGTGCCGCCGCTGACCAATGCGCAGACCGACTGGCCGAGCAGCTCTTCCGCCACGCCGGTGCCGAGCGCGACGATCTTTCCCGCCGCTTCGAGCCCGAGGATCGACGGCGCCCCCGGCGGCGGCGGATACAACCCCATGCGCTGCATCAGCTCGGGGCGATTGACCCCCGCCGCGGCGACCTTGATCAGCACTTCGCCTTCGCCGGGCATGGGAACCGGTCGCGTGACGGGGACGAGGATTTCGGGGCCGCCCGGCTGTGCGGGATCGATCGCCAACATCGTTTCGGGGACGGTCATCAGTTGGTCGCTTTTCGCCCTCGGTAGAAACCCGGGGCCTTATTGACATCGCTCCGGCCAGGGTCAACGTTCGCTGCATGGACGCCGACGAAAATCTGCCGCGTCGCAAGGACGACCTTGCCGCGCAGCTGGGCAAGCAGGATCTCGACCCGCTTTCGGTCGACGAACTGAACGAACGCATCGCCCTGCTGGAAAGTGAAATCGCGCGGTGCAGAAGTAAAATTAAACATGCCGTTAACCACCGCGCAAGCGCGGACGCTCTATTTAAGAGATGAGCGTGTACGCATTGGAGCACGGGCGAAACGCCGGTTTTCTCCGATGCGAGGGTGGCATGCTTGATGCGAGCCCCGGCCATCCCGACATAATGGCAAACGGGTCGCGTATCCTTTCGGGCCCACTGGAGTTGTATCCGAATGCCTAGTTTCGCCTCCGCCCTCGAATCGACCCTCCACAAGGCGCTCGAGGCCGCTTCGTCCCGCCGCCACGAATATGCGACGCTCGAACATCTCCTGCTCGCGCTCGTCGACGACGAGCACGCCTCCAAGGTGATGAGCGCGTGCGGCGTGGATCTCGGCGAGATCAAGAATACCGTCGCGCATTATCTCGACACCGAGCTCGAGGCGCTGAAGGTCGAGAATTCGACCGATCCGTCGCCGACGAGCGGCTTCCAGCGCGTTGTCCAGCGCGCGATCCTTCACGTCCAGTCTTCGGGCCGCGACGAAGTCACCGGCGCCAACGTCCTCGTCGCCTTGTTCAGCGAGCGCGAGAGCTATGCCGTCTATTTCCTCCAGCAGCAGGATATGAGCCGGTTGGACGCAGTGAGCTTCATCAGCCACGGCGTCGGCAAGGGATCGACTCCGGCAGAGACCAGCACGCCCAAGGGCGCCGAAGAGGAAAAGGCCGCCAAGTCCGAGACCAAGTCGGGCAAGGGGGAGAGCGCGCTCAAGCAGTTCACCGTCGATCTCAACGAGAAGGCCAAGGCCGGCAAGGTGGATCCGCTGATCGGCCGCGGCCCCGAGGTCGACCGCACGATCCAGATCCTCTGCCGCCGCAGCAAGAACAACCCGCTCTATGTCGGCGATCCGGGCGTCGGCAAGACGGCGATCGCCGAAGGCCTCGCGCGCAAGATCGTCGAGGGTCAGGTGCCCGACGTGCTCAAGGAAGCGGTGATCTATTCGCTCGACATGGGCGCCTTGCTCGCCGGCACGCGCTATCGCGGCGACTTCGAAGAGCGCTTGAAGCAGGTGGTCAACGAGCTTGAGAAGCTGCCCCACGCGGTCCTGTTCATCGACGAGATCCACACGGTGATCGGCGCGGGCGCGACCAGCGGCGGCGCGATGGATGCGTCGAACCTGCTCAAGCCGGCATTGTCGGGCGGGACGATCCGCTGCATCGGCTCGACCACCTACAAGGAATTCCGCAATCACTTCGAGAAGGACCGGGCGCTGCTCCGGCGCTTCCAGAAGATCGACGTCAACGAGCCTTCGGTTGAGGACACGATCAAGATCATCTCGGGGCTGCGCTCGGCGTTCGAGGGGCACCACTCGGTCAAGTACACCCCCGACGCGATCAAGTCGGCGGTGGAGCTGAGCGCGCGCTACATCAACGACCGCAAGCTGCCCGACAAGGCGATCGACGTGATCGACGAGGTCGGCGCGATGCAGATGCTGGTGGCGCCGAACAAGCGCAAGAAGGTGATCACCACCAAAGAGATCGAGGCGGTCATCGCGACGATGGCGCGCATCCCGGCCAAGTCGGTTTCGTCGGACGACACCCGCGTCCTCGCCAATCTCGAGCTCGACCTCAAGCGGGTCGTGTTCGGGCAGGACAAGGCGATCGAAGTGCTCAGCTCGGCGATCAAGCTCAGCCGTGCCGGCCTGCGCGACCCCGACAAGCCGATCGGCAATTACCTGTTCTCGGGGCCGACCGGCGTCGGCAAGACCGAAGTCGCGCGCCAGCTCGCCGAGATTCTCGGCATCCCGCTCCAGCGCTTCGACATGTCCGAATATATGGAGCGGCATTCGGTCAGCCGCCTGATCGGCGCGCCTCCCGGCTATGTCGGCTACGACCAGGGCGGCCTGCTCACCGACGCCGTCGACCAGCAGCCGCATTCGGTGCTGCTGCTCGACGAGATCGAGAAGGCGCATCCCGACCTGTTCAACATCCTGTTGCAGGTGATGGACAACGGCAAGCTCACCGACCACCACGGCAAGACGGTCGATTTCAGGAATACCATCCTGATCATGACCACCAATGCCGGCGCGTCGGACATGGCCAAGGAGTCGATCGGCTTCGGCGAGAGCAGCCGCGAGGACGTCCAGGAAGAGGCGGTGAAGAAGCTCTTCACGCCGGAATTCCGCAACCGCCTCGATGCGATCGTGCCGTTCGACTATCTGCCGACCGAAGTGGTGGCGCGCGTGGTGGACAAGTTCATCCTCCAGCTCGAGCTCCAGCTGTCGGACCGCGGCGTCCACATCCAGCTCGACGACGATGCCAAGACCTGGCTGACCGCACGCGGCTATGACAAGCTATACGGCGCGCGCCCGATGGGCCGGCTGATCCAGGAGAAGATCAAGCAGCCGCTCGCCGAGGAATTGCTATTCGGCAAGCTCGTCCATGGCGGCGAGGTGCAGGTGAAGCTGAAGGACAATGCGCTCGCCTTCGAAGTCACGCCGGCCGCGCCCAAGCCCAAAAAGGGCGGCAAGAAGGCCGAGAAGATCGCGGCGAAGTAAGCCTTCGGTTTGAGGAAAGAAGCGACGGGCTCGGGGGACATCCCGGGCCCGTTTCGCTTTGGCGATGCGGCGATCCCGGCAAAGCCCGTACGCGGATTCCCGGAATGGCGCCTGCCTGCGCGATCCACGACAAAGGAGGCAACCAGAAGGGAAACTCCTCGGTGTCGCTCAATTGGCTTCGTGCTTCCCGCCGCAAACCCGGCGCCGCGCAAACTGCTTCCCGCGCCGCGGCGGCTGCCCGTCGCAAACGCCGACTATGACCCCGTACGGGCGCCGTTCGAGGCCGAGTGCGGCTGAGCGGCGCTCCCCAGAGACAGCACATGCGTAAGGGCCTGGAGGCAACTCCGGGCCCTTTGCTTTCGCTCAATAGCGATAGACTGGCGCAGCCGGAGTGTGGACGATCACCACCGTCACCCCGCCGGCCGCAGGCACGCTCGGCCCGAACACCGGCTGATAGGCCAGCCGCGGCGCCGCGCAACCGCCCCAGCGGCACGTCTCGACCTCGGCGATCCGCTCCTCGGCCATCCGGCGCATCCAGACGTCGCGGTCGATCGCCCCGGCGACCTGGTCCTCGGTGCTCGCCCAGGCCTCGTCGCGGCAGTCGCGATCGTCCGCGCAGATCCGGTTGACCGCGCGGTGGATGCGCCGTGCCAACTCGTCCATCCCCGCCGGCTCAGACAGATCGAGCGCCGAGGCATCGACGCGAATCGAGCGGCGCTCATAATCGTGCGCACCCGCCGCGACTGGCAGAGCGAGCGCGACAAAAGCGAATAGCGAGCAGGCGAGTCTCATGGGTTGATCCCCGGACAGAGCTGGATCATAACGGCACCATAACGCTTCAAAAGCCCCCGGGTCGCACCGGACCGAAACATGTGTTCGTCCCAGAATAGGACGGAGAGACGACGTCAGCCGGGCTCGCCGACGATTTGGTTCGCCTATCACCCATCGGTGGAGGCCCGGGATGCGCCGCCTCTTTGCCGCGGCTCGCCGTGAGTGTTAGAGGGGCCGCGTGGCCAAGACAGTGGATACCGCGCAGCGGCTGATGCCGGGGCAAGTGAGTGCGCCACCCGTGCTCTCGCGTCCCTTTTTCGAAGACAAAGGGCGCGCGTTCTGGATGCTCCAGGCGGGCGGCTGGAGCGGCTACCTGCTGTTGCGCAGCGTCGTCTCGATCTCCAACGGCTTCGCGGTCGAGCGGATCATCGCCGCGATCATCGAGGCGATCGTCGGCTATTGCCTGACCTTGCTGCTCTCGACGCTCTACGGCTTCTACCGTCGGCTGCCGCGGATCACCGGCATCCTGCTGACGCTGACCACGCTCGGCCTCGCCACCGTGATCTATGCGGTGATCGACGCCTTCACCTTCTCGTTCATCCGCGAAGGTGACACCAGCGTCACGCTCGCGCTGGTCGTCGGCACGGTGTTCATCAACTTCACCGTGCTCGCGGGCTGGTCGGCGCTCTATTTCGGGATCAATTTCTACCTGATCGTCGAAGAGCAGATCGACCAGATGCAGCTGCTGGAGAACCAGGCCTCGTCGGCGCAGCTGGCGATGCTGCGCTACCAGCTCAACCCGCATTTCCTGTTCAACACGCTCAATTCGATCTCGACCCTGGTGCTGCTCAAGCAGACCGAGCGCGCCAATGTGATGCTCAGCCGGCTGTCGTCGTTCCTGCGCTACACCCTCGCCAATGAGCCGACCGCGCACGTCACGCTCAGCCAGGAAGTCGAGACGCTTAAGCTCTATCTAGAGATCGAGAAGATGCGCTTCGACGAGCGGCTGCGCACTCATTTCGACATCGATCCGCGCGTGTCCAAGGCGCGGCTGCCGTCACTGCTTCTCCAGCCGCTGGTCGAAAACGCGATCAAATATGCCGTCACGCCGCAGGAAGAGGGCGCCGACATCACCGTCACCGCTCGGCTCACCGGAGAACGAGTGCAGATCGCCGTATCCGACACCGGCCCCGGATTGATCGAAAGCAAACCACGGCCGACTCTCTCAACCGGCGTGGGGCTCGCCAACATCAAGGAGCGACTGGCGCAGACCTTTGGGCCTGACCATCGTTTCGAAACGACAACGAAACCCGGGGAAGGTTTCAGCGTTGAGATCGAGATACCGTTCCAGCTTGAGGAACCGAACCGAGAGGCCGCATGACCATCCGTACCATCCTCGTTGACGACGAACCCCTGGCGATCCAGGGGCTCGAGCTCCGGTTGCAGGAGCATGAGGATGTCGAAATCATCGACAAATGCTCCAACGGCCGCGAGGCCATCCGCGCGATCAAGACCCACAAGCCCGACCTCGTCTTCCTCGACATCCAGATGCCCGGCTTCGACGGCTTTTCGGTCGTCCAGGGGCTGATGGAAGTCGAACCGCCGCTGTTCGTGTTCGTCACCGCTTATTCCGACCACGCCATCCGCGCCTTCGAGGCGCAGGCGATGGACTATCTGATGAAGCCGGTCGAGCCGAGCCGCCTCGCCGACACGCTCGACCGCGTCCGCCAGCGGCTGACCGAGAAGCGCGGCGTCGAGGAAGTCGACCGGCTGAAGGAAGTGCTCGCCGAAGTGGCCCCCGACGCGGTCGAGGACATCGCCGCGGCCGACACCGGCGAAATGGCGTCGAACCGCTTCGAGAAGCTCATCAACATCAAGGATCGCGGCCAGATCTTCCGCGTCGACGTCGACACGATCGAGCGGATCGACGCTGCCGGCGATTACATGTGCATCTATACCGGAGACAACACGCTGATCCTGCGCGAGACGATGAAGGACCTCGAGAAGCGCCTCGACCCGCGCCGATTCCAGCGCGTACACCGCTCGACGATCGTCAATCTCGACCTGGTCCGCCAGGTCAAGCCGCACACCAACGGCGAATGTTTCCTCGTGCTCGATTCAGGTGCGAGCGTGAAGGTCAGCCGCAGCTATCGCGACGTGGTCGCCCGGTTCGTTCACTGATCGAGCTCCCTCTCCCGTCGGGAGAGGGTTGCGCAGACTTGGGCCCGCTTCTTCAGCGGGTCCTAGTCGGAGCTGGGTGAGGGGATCGCCCTTTCGATAGTTCGACTGCCCTCACCTAGCTCCGCTAGGCAGCAAGCTGCCAAGCTACACTACCTCTCCCACAGGGAGAGGAAAGGATTGACCTAATATCCGCGCATGATAGAACATTCCATGAACGAAATGGAGTTTCTACCATGACCAAATTCGATTCGTTCTCAGCGCTGCACGTCGCCGGCAACCCGCTCATCCTGTTCAACGTCTGGGACGCCGGCTCGGCCAAGGTCGCCGAGCAGGCCGGCGCGCGGGCGATCGCCACCGGCAGCGCCTCGGTCGCCACGGCGCACGGCGTGCGCGATGCCGAAGGCCTGCCGCTCGACCTCGCGCTCGCCAATGCCGCGCGCATCGTCGCCGCGGTCGATCTTCCGGTGAGCATCGACTTCGAAGGCGGTTATGCCGTCGAGGCGGACGCGCTCGCCGCCAATTTCGCCGCCCTTGCCGCGACCGGCGCGATCGGGTGCAATTTCGAGGACCAGGTGATCGGCGGCGAGGGCATGCACACGGTCGCGGTGCAGGCCGGGCGGATCGCGGCGGCACGGCGCGGTGCCGGGTCCGATTTCTTCCTCAACGCGCGGACCGACATCTTCCTCCAAGCCAAGTCCGATACCCATGATCAGGCCAAGGCAGATGCCGCAATCGAGCGCGCGCATGCTTATGCCGAGGCCGGCGCCAGCGGCTTCTTCGTCCCCGGTCTCGCCGATCTCGATTTGCTCGCCCAGGTCTGCGCCGCCTCGCCGCTGCCGGTGAATTTCATGGCCTTCCCCGGCGCGCCCGACGCCCGGGCCGTCGCCGCAGCAGGCGTCGCACGCATCAGCCACGGCCCCTTCCCGCATATGCTCGCGCTCAAGGCCTTCGAGGATGCGGCGAAGGAAGCGTTCGCGGAATAGGCGATCAGCAAGCCCCTCCCCCTTTAGGGGAGGGGCTGGGGTGGGGCCTGTCCGCGGGGGCTGGTCTCGGTGAGACATCCCC
>NZ_JBYSXG010000076.1:0-14002 GCF_058782005.1 Sphingomonas sp. FW306-1B-B10E | reverse complement strand
GAGGGAGGGAGGGGCGTGAAGAAGGAAGATAGATGCCGCTGATTGCTGTTCTGCCCGGCGACGGGATCGGGCCCGAAGTCACTACCCAGGCGCGCCGGGTGCTCGAGGCGCTCGCTCTAGGGCTCCAGTTCGAGGAAGCGCCGGTGGGCGGCGCGGGCTATCTTGCGGCGGGGCGGCCGCTGCCGCCCGACACGCTGGAGCTCGCCAAGCGCGCCAATGCGGTGCTGTTCGGCGCGATCGGCGATCCGCGCTTCGAAGCGCTCGAACGCCATCTGCGCCCCGAGGCGGCATTGCTCGGCATCCGCCGCGAGCTCGGGCTGTTCGCCAATATCCGCCCGGCGACCTTGTTCCCGGGGCTCGAATCGGCGACTTCGCTCAAGCCCGAGGCGGTAGCCGAGCTCGACATCGTCATCGTCCGCGAGCTCGTCGGCGACGTCTATTTCGGCGAGAAGGGCCGGCGCCACAATGTCGAGGGGCTGCGCCAGGGTTTCGACGTGATGAGCTACAACGAGGCCGAGGTCGAGCGCATCGCCCGGGTCGGCTTCGAGATGGCCAAGCGCCGCAAGAAGATGCTCTGCTCGGTCGACAAGGCCAATGTGCTCGAGACGTCGCAGCTGTGGCGCGACGTGGTCAATGAAATGAGCACGGAATATCCTGAAATCGAATTGACACACATGTATGTCGATAACGCCGCGATGCAGCTCGTCCGCCAGCCCAACGCCTTCGACGTGATCGTCACCGGCAATTTGTTCGGCGACATCCTGTCCGACCAGGCGAGCATGTGCGCGGGCTCGATCGGGATGCTGCCCTCGGCGTCGCTGCGCGCGTGGAGCGGCGACAATGGCATGTACGAGCCGATCCACGGCAGCGCGCCCGACATCGCCGGGCAGGGCAAGGCCAATCCGTGCGCGGCGATATTGTCGGCGGCGATGCTGCTGCGGCACAGCCTGAGCGACGAGGCCTCGGCGCAGAAGGTCGAGAAGGCGGTCGCGGCGGCGCTGGCCAAGGGCGCGCGGACGGCGGACCTGGGCGGCGCGCTGACCACGACCGAAATGGGCGACGCGGTGTTGCGGGAACTGGTGTGATCCCCGACCTGCTCGAACTCGCGGTCGTCATCCCGACATTCAACGAGCGGGGCAACGTCCCCGTTCTGATCGCGAAGCTCGACCAGGCATTGGCGGGGCGCAACTGGGAGGCGATCTTCGTCGACGACGACAGTCCCGACGGCACCGCGCAGGCGGCGCGCGAACTAGGCCGCGTCGACAAGCGCGTGCGAGTGATCCAGCGGATCGGGCGGCGCGGGCTTTCCTCGGCGTGTATTGAGGGGATGTGCGCGACCGCTGCCCCGTTCGTCGCGGTGATCGATGGCGATTTGCAGCATGACGAAACGATCCTGCCGGCGATGCTCGACGCGCTGGAGGGCGACGACAGCCTCGAAGTCGTTGTCGGCTCGCGCTTCGTTGCGGGGGGCGGGACGGGCGAATGGGACCGCGACCGCGTCGCCAAGTCGGCCTTCGCGACCAAATTGTCGCGGCAGGTGCTCAAGGCCGATCTCAGCGATCCGATGAGCGGATTCTTCATGATCCGCACCGAGATCGTCCGGCAGTTGGTGCCGACCCTGTCGGGGATCGGCTTCAAGATCCTGCTCGACATCATGACCGCGGCGCCGCACCCGCTCAAATTCAAGGAAGTGCCGTACACCTTCCGCATTCGGACCGAGGGCGAGAGCAAGCTCGATCACGTCGTCGCGATGGAATATCTGATTGCGCTCTACGACCGGATGTTCGGCAAGGTCGTGCCGGTGCGCTTCGCGATGTTCTCAGGCATCGGGGCGCTGGGGGCAGCGGTACATTTCCTGGTGCTCGGCGCGCTGTTCCGCGGGCTCGACTGGCCGTTCGTGACCGGGACGATCGTCGCCACTTTCGTCGCGATGACGTTCAACTTCTTCCTCAACAACACCCTGACCTATCGCGAGCAGCGGCTGAAGGGCGCACGCGAGCTGATCGGCGGCTGGGTGAGCTTCTGCCTGGTCTGCGCGGTGGGCGCGGCAGCGAATGTCGGAGTATCGGCGTTCCTGCACAACGTCCAGCACGGCGACTGGCGGCTGTCGGCGCTGGCGGGGATCGCGGTGGCGGCGGTGTGGAATTTCGCGCTGTCGTCGCGGTTTACCTGGGGGCGGTACTAGTTCGGCGACGTGCTCCTGCGAAAGCAGGAGCCCAGGGCGGCAAGCTGGACGCCTGTGACTCTAGGCTCCTGCTTTCGCAGGAGCACGAATCACTGCCAGCTGGGAAACCACATCCAGTGTCTGAAACCCTGTTCGTTCGCTAGCGCCGAGGCGGCGAGGATCGGGTAGAAATAAACGAACATCGCCGCCGCCGCGAAGACGAACCATTCCTCGCGGCCCTTGCCCCGGCCGCGGTCGAAATGGTGGAAGGCTGCCGCCAGCGCGACGCACAGGAAGAGCGCCGAGAGGTGGTAGTAATAATAAAAGCCGATCGACTTGGGGATCACGACATAGATCGCAACGCTGGCGATCCACAGCGACGCCACGCCGAGGGGCCGTACTGCCTTGTCGCGCAGCCCCGCCCATAGGCAGGCGAGCACTGCGGCAAGCCCGCCCCACATGATCACCGGGTTGCCGATCAGCAGCACCCCGCGCTGCGCGCCCTGATCCCATTCGTAGAAATACCAGATCGGTCGGATCATCAGCGGCCAGCTCCACCAGTCGGACTGGTAGGTGTGCGTGGCCAGCACCTGGGTCTGGAGCGCATACATCTCCTGCTGGAGCGGGATGAGCCCGGCAAGGGTAAGCGGATCGCGCTCGTAGAAGAAGGCGGGAAGGAAGGTGGCGAAATAGGTGAGAATGCTCACCGCGCCTAGGACCAGCAGGCCTGAAATCGTGCCGAGCCCGGGCCAGCGGATCGGTTGTTTGGCGCGCGCATCGCGCAGGCGCAGGGCGAGGAAGGCGAGCCCGGCGAGTGCGACATAGGGGACCGCGGCCCATTTGGTGCCGACCGCGAGGCCGAACAGCATTGCCGCACCGATCCAGCGGAAGCGGACCTGCGCGGCAGTGCCGCGCATCGCCCAGAGCATGAGCACCATCGCCCAGACCAGGAATGTCCCCAGGAACACGTCGAGCATCGCGGTGCGCGCCTGGACGTAGAGGCTCTGGTCGAGCGCCGCCAGCACCGCGCCGACCAACGCGGCGCGCATCGAACCGAGCAGCAGCCAGAGCAAGGCGAAGATGCCGAGCACGGTGGCGGTGCCGGCGAGCGAGGGGAATGCGCGCCAGCCGATCGGATTGTCGCCGAAGAGGAGGATCCCGGCGCCGATCAGTTCCTTGCCGACCAGCGGATGCTCGATATTGCGCGGGCCTTCGCGGTTCAGCAGCGCGCGGGCTGCCGGGACGTAATGGACCTCGTCGAACATGATCCGGCTGGGGCGATCGAGGTTGACGCTGAACAGCGCCTGCGCGGCGAGGCCCAGCAGCAGCGCGACGAGATACGGGCGGGTCTGGAGAGGCTTCAGGCGAGCGAGCATGCGCGGGTGGTAGCGTGTTGCTCGGCGGGCTGGAAGGGAGGGAGAAGAGGTTGACGTGGGCCACCCCCGCCCGGCAAAGCGTTCGCCATGAAGCGTCGTACCGGCCAAGATCGCAGCATCACCCGCAACTGGAAGCCCGCAACGCAGGCGATCCGCGGCGGCACGATGCGGTCCGAGTTCGGCGAGACCAGCGAGGCGCTCTTCCTCAGCTCGGGTTATGCCTATGACTGTGCGGGCGACGCCGCGGCGCGCTTCGCCGGCGAGCAGCAGGGCATGACCTATTCGCGGCTGCAGAACCCGACGGTGCAGATGCTCGAAGAGCGCATCGCCCTGCTCGAAGGCGCCGAGGCGTGCCGGACGATGGCGACGGGGATGGCGGCGATGACCGCGGCCCTGCTCTGCCAGCTCGAACAGGGCGACCATCTGGTCGGCGGGCGCGCGGCGTTCGGGTCGTGCCGCTGGTTGACCGACACGTTGCTGCCCAAGTTCGGGATCGAGACGACGATCGTCGATGCGCGCGATCCCCAGCAGTTCGAAGACGCGGTGCGACCGAACACCAAGGTGTTCTTCTTCGAGACTCCCGCCAATCCGACGATGGACGTGGTCGATCTCGAAGCGGTGTGCGGGATTGCCAAGCAGCACGGCATCACCACCGTGGTCGACAATGCCTTCGCCACCCCGGCGTTGCAGCGGCCGATGGAATTCGGCGCCGACGTCGTCGCCTATTCGGCGACCAAGATGATGGACGGGCAGGGGCGCGTGCTCGCCGGCGCGGTGACCGGCAGCGAGGCGTTCGTCAACGACGTGCTGCTTCCGTTCACGCGCAACACCGGGCCGACCCTGAGCCCGTTCAACGCCTGGGTGGTGCTCAAGGGGATCGAGACGCTCGATCTTCGCATCCGCCGCCAGAGCGCCAATGCGCTGCAGGTCGGGCGCTTCCTCGAAGGCCGGGTGCCCAAGATCAACTTCCCGGCGCTGCCCAGCCATCCGCAGCACAATCTGTTCACGCGGCAGATGGATGATGCCGGTCCGATCTTCTCGTTCGAGGTCGAGGGACGAGGCCAGGCGCATGCCCTGCTCGACGCGCTCGAACTGGTCGACATCTCGAACAATATCGGCGACTCGCGCTCGCTGATGACGCATCCTTCGTCGACGACGCATTACGGCGTCGCCGAAGAGAAACGGATCGAGATGGGCGTGACAGATGGGATGTTGCGGCTCAATGTCGGCCTCGAGGATCCCGAGGACCTGATCGCAGATCTCGACCAGGCGCTGGGACGCGCCGGACTGTGAGCGACGCGGTGATGAAGGCGCTGTTCGGGCAAGAGGCCGAGACCCGCGGCATCATCGTGCGCGTCTCCGTCTCCTATCTGCCCGAACAATCCGAGCCGCAGCGCGGGCGCTGGTTCTGGGCCTATCATATCCGCATCGAGAATGGCGGCCCGTTCACCGTGCAACTGCTGACCCGGCACTGGGTGATCACCGACGGGCGCGGCGCGCGGCATTCGGTCGAAGGCGAGGGCGTGGTCGGCGAGCAGCCGATGATCGAGCCGGGCGCGAGCTTCGACTATGTCTCGGGCTGTCCGCTGTCGACACCGACCGGGCACATGCAGGGCAGCTACCACATGATCGGCGAGGACGGCGCGGCGTTCGACGTGGCGATCCCGAAATTCGCGCTGACGGCGCCGGCGGTGACCGGGTGAGCATCGATACGAATACCGTTCGCCCTGAGCTTGTCGAAGGGCCGTTCTTCTTTTCCGCGGGCGAAGAAGGACGGTGCTTCGACGAGCTCAGCACGAACGGGGATGGGACGTCGCGTCTGCCCGAAGGGTTGGCGAGATGAAGCGCACGCATCTCCCCCTCAACGGCCTGCGCGTGCTCGACGCGGCCGCGCGGCATCTGAGCTTCACGCGCGCGGCCGACGAGCTTGCGGTGACCCCCGCCGCGGTCGGGCAGCAGATCCGCGCGCTCGAGGATACGCTCGGCGTGGTGCTGTTCCGCCGTACAACCAAGGGGCTCGAGCTTACGCCTGAGGCCGAGGCGGGGCTGGTCGCGCTGCGCGCGGGGTTCCTGCAGTTCGAGGAATCGGTGCGCGCGATGCAGGCGCAGCAATCGTCCAAGTCGCTGACGATCGCGGCACCCCGCGACCTGAGCGCGAAATGGCTGATGCCGAGGCTCGCCGAGATCGCGCGAGGCGATAGCGAATTGCGCTTCATGCTGGTGCCGGCCGACGAGTCGATCGACTTCACCGAGGCCAATCTCGACCTCGCGATCCGCTGGGGCGAGGGGCCCGGCGAGCATGAGGGCGAGGCGCTGGAAAGCGACGGGATGGTCACTGTCGAGCGGCCCGGCGGCGGCATCGACACGCCGATCGCCTGGACGGGCTGCCTCGCCGAGGATGCCGGATCGCTGGTCCGCGTCGCCGATGCCGGGCTCGCGCTGGACGCGGCTGCCGAGGGGCTGGGGCGCGCGACAGTGCCCGAGCTGATCGCGCGCGCCGACCTCGCCTCCGGCCGCGTGGTGGCGATCGGCGAGATCAAGTCGTCGCGGCTCGGCTATTGGCTCGTCGCGCCGCTGCCGCAGTGGCGGCAGAAGAAGGTCAAGACCCTGGTCGACGCGCTGGCGACGTGACGTCGCGCGAAACGCCCGTGCTCGAAAGCGCGCGGCTGCGGCTGCGGCCCGGCATCGCCGAAGATGCGGAGGCCCTCCACCCGGCATTTGCAGATGCCGAGTTGATGCGCTGGTGGTCGAACCCGCCGCATATTTCGATCGAGCAGACCCGCGCGGACTTGGCGCAGCGCGCGCTCGAATGGCGGCGCTGGATCGTCACGCTGAAGCAGGACGATCGTGCGATCGGCTTCGTCGCGGCGGGTGAGAAGCGGCAGGGCAATGTCAGCGAGATCGGCTATCTGCTGCGCCGCGAGCATTGGGGCAGCGGGATCGCGGCGGAGGCCGTGAGCCGTGTGATCGACCGGCTGTTCGCCGAGGGGCAAAGGCGCGTGTTCGCCGATACCGATCCCGACAATCTTGCCTCGCGGAGGCTGCTCGAAAAGCTGGGCTTCCGACTGGAGGGCGTGCTGCGCGGCGAATGGGAGACGCATATCGGGGTGCGCGACACAACCTTGTACGGGCTGCTGCGCGCGGACTGGCATGGCACCGCCTGACCTGAAGGACCCGGTGCAGGCCGCGGCATACCGCCGCGAGCTGGCCGGGGTGGCGCGGCGGGCGCGGCGCTGGGGGATCGCGATCTCGCTGGGCGGGGGGCTGCTGGTGCTGCTCCATCGCAAGGGGCTGGCGGCGGTACCGCTATGGCTGGGCGTCGGCGTGCTGGGGATCGGGTTGCTGGTGACGATTGCGGCGGTGTCGACGCGGGCGGCGTATCACCGACTGCGGATGCGGGGGTAAGGTCCGTTACGGCGCCGCGAGCTCCGCCGCGCGGCTGATCAGCCCGAAGAAGCGTGCTTCAGAGACCAATTGCGCGGGATCGTTCCAGCTTCCCGTCAGCACGTACCAGGCGCCGCTCCTGGCCTGGAGCAGCAGGGTGAGGTTGACCACGCCCGGCTCCGAGCCGCCTTTATAGCCTACCCATTGCCATTTCCTCGCCGCGACGGCGCTGATACCGGCGCTCTTCGACAGGATCGCGCGGGCGTCGGCGCCTTGCGTGCCCTCGGTGTTGCGGCGCAGCCAGTCCATCACGCGGATCAGATCGGCAGGGGACAGGAACCATTCGAACTGCTCGATCCGCGCCGGTTTGCCGTCACGGAACAAGGTCGGGCGGATCATCAGCGCGGACAAATTGGCGACTTCGCCGTCGAGGATCTCGCGGCGACCCGCTTCGTCCGCGGCGAGGTAGCGGCCGGCAAGGTCGTTGACCTCGATTCCCTTGAGCTTGAAAAACTCCATCGTCGAAAGAAAGGGGCGGTTCCGCGCGGGATCCGCGGCGCCGACTACGGGCAGCATCGCCTCGACCTTCGCGCGGCCCAAGGTCTTGAGCAATATGTCGGTCGCGCTGTTGTCGCTGATCGAGATCATCTGGGTGGCGAGTTCGCGCAGGCTGACCTGGGTGCCCCTGGGCTTTAGGTTGTAGCCGCCGGCGGGGAGCACCGAGCCGTAGAGCGTGACCAGATCGTCCCATTTGCGCTCACCCGCATTGGTGGCGCGGACGAGTTCGGCGAGAATGACGAGCTTGAAGGCCGAGCCGATCGCGAAGGGGCGCTCGCTCTGCTGGCCGGCGAGAAGAGTCGGCGCGCCGGTGCCTAGCTTGGCGAGGGCGAAGCCGGCGGTGCCGTGCAGCGATCGGAGAGTGGCGAGGACGTCGTCGAGGCTCTTCTCGCGGCGGCTGACGTCCTTGACCCACAGGCCGGTGACCTGGTGCGGCTCGGCCGCATCGATGTCGAGCTGGAGCGTCGCGACGGCGTCGCGATAGTCGACTTCGACCAGTCCCGAAAACGGCGTGGCCATCGCCTTGATCCGCGTTGCGACCACGGGGCCGCCCATGTCGAGCAATTGCGCGCGAAGCGGATCGAACTTGTCTTTGGGAACGTCCGCCTTGAAATTGGGCGCGAAGAAAGGCGTCATAGCCGGCGGGGTCGGCGAGCACCGCTGCCAGCGCCTTCGCGCGTGCTTCGAAGGCGGGCGCCGGCGCCGCGGCCTGTGTGGCGGCCGGCGCCTGGGCATGCGCGGCGACGGGCGCGAGGGCGAGCAGGCAAGGTAGCAGCAGGCGCATTCGGAAGTCCCCTTTGGTTCGTGTGTAGCGGTCAGGCCTGGCTGCAGTCGAGCGCGTCGATCATTGCCTGGAAACGGCCTGCGGCGACGCGGTTGAGGCGGTGAACGCCACAGAAGATCACGATGACCGGCAGTGTCGCGAGGCTGGTTGCCAGCAATGCTTTCCAGAAGGGCATGTGCTGGGCGGCGCTGTGCAGCACTGCCAGCATGAACAGCGCCATGCCCGGCACCACCGGAGCGATATACCAGCGCCAGACGCTGGCGAGCGCGTCACGCTGGGCGACGAGCTGGCCGCGGTGGAAGGCGAGGCTGGGGGCGCCGAACGCCGGCGCTGCCGGGCGCCGGCGCCATAGATTGCGCATCATGATCGCCGTACCGAGGATGATCGCGGCGGCGCCGATGCGGATGCCCCAATCGGGTATCCGAGCCGCCATATAGGCGAAGGCGGCAGCGCCGAGGAAGCCCGCGACATATTCCACCGCGTCGCGGATCGCGATGCGGCGGCGGAAGCGGGCATCGGCGCGGGCGAGCGCCGCGGTATCGAGCGGCGCGGCGTCGTGATATTGCTGGACCCAGAGGCTGGCGATCGGATCGGTCATGCCGCTTCTCCGGACTGGAAACGCGCCGCGAGCAGCGCCTTGATACGGTGGATCTTAACCGCGACATGGTTGGCGGCGAGCCCGGTGACTTCGGCGATCGTCTTGGCATCGAGCCCTTCGAGATAGAGCAGCATCACTTCGCGGTCGGGCGGCTGGAGCCGGCGGATCAGCGCGTAGAGACGCTCGATCGTGCGGGCGTGGCCGACCTCCGTCTCGGGGTCGTCGCCGGCGAGCAAAGCCGCGTCGTCGAGCGCGACCAGCTTCGCCCTGCGAGCGCCGCGGGCGCCGCCGGCGGCATGGCCGGCGGCGACGTTGTGCGCGACGCGGTAGACCCAGGTCGACAGCGCGCAGCGGCCGTCGAAGCCGGCGAGGCTGCGCCACAGCGCCAAGTGAATCTCCTGTTCGAGGTCGCGGGCCTGATCGGCATTGGCCTCGACCGAGCGGGCGAGGCGGGCGATCGCCGGCGCGTGCGCGGCACCGGCCTCGGCATAGAGACTGTCCTGCCTTGATCGCGCGCCGTGCATTCTGGGCTTCCCCTCCCATTCGCAGCTTTAGTCGGGGGAAGAACGAGGTTTCTTACAGGCCGCCGTAAAAAACCGCGCGGTCAGGCGTCGATGACCTCCTCGTCGAGCCGCGCGGCGTTTTCCTGGATGAAGGCGAAGCGGTGCGCTGGGTTGGTGCCCATCAGCCGGTCGACCAGGTCCTTGACCCCAGCGCGCTCCTCATATTCCTGCGGCAAGGTGACGCGCAGCATGCCGCGCGTCGCCGGGTCCATCGTGGTTTCCTTGAGCTGGTTGGGGTTCATCTCGCCGAGTCCCTTGAACCGGCTGACCTCGACCTTCTTGCCCTTGAACGCGCCTTCCTCGATCTCGAGGCGATGGGCGTCGTCGCGGGCATAGAGGCTCTTCGAGCCGACGGTGAGGCGATAGAGCGGCGGCTGGGCGAGGTAGAGGTGCCCGCGGCGAACGATGTCGGGCATCTCCTGGAAGAAGAAGGTCATCAGCAGGGTCGCGATGTGTGCGCCGTCGACGTCTGCGTCGGTCATGATGACGATGCGCTCGTAGCGTAGGTTCGAGGGATCGCAATCCTTGCGCGTGCCGCAGCCGAGCGCCTGGATCAGATCGGCGATCTCCTGATTGGCGAGGATCTTCGCCGAAGTCGCCGAGGCGACGTTGAGGATCTTGCCGCGAATGGGCAGGATCGCCTGGGTCTTGCGGTCACGCGCCTGCTTGGCGCTGCCGCCGGCCGAATCACCCTCGACGATGAACAGCTCGGTGCCCTCGGGACTGTCGGCAGCGCAATCGGTGAGCTTGCCGGGAAGGCGGAGCTTGCGCGCCGAGGTCGCGGTCTTGCGCTTGACCTCGCGCTCCTGCTTGCGGCGCAGCCGCTCGTCCATCCGATCGAGCACATAGCCGAGCAGCGCCTTGCCGCGGTCCATATGGTCCGAAAGGAAATGGTCGAAATGGTCGCGGACGGCGCGCTCGACCAAGGCGGTGGCCTCGGGCGAGGTCAGCCGGTCCTTGGTCTGCGACTGGAATTGCGGGTCGCGGATGAACACCGAGAGCATCAGCTCGGAGCCGACCATCACGTCGTCGGCGGTGATGTCCTTGGCCTTTTTCTGGCCGACCAGATCGCCGAACGCGCGGATGCTGCGGGTGAGCGCCTGGCGCAGGCCCTGCTCATGCGTGCCGCCGTCAGGGGTGGGGATGGTGTTGCAATACCAGCTATAGCTACCCTCGCTCCACAGCGGCCAGGCGACCGCCCATTCGACCCGGCCCTGGCCGTCGGGAAATTCCTGCTGGCCGGTGAAGAAATCACTGGTCGCGCATTCGCGCGTGCCGATCTGTTCCTTGAGGTGATCGCCGAGCCCGCCGGGGAATTGGAACACCGCTTCGGGCGGCGTGTCGTCGCTGATCAGCGCCGAATCGCACTTCCAGCGGATCTCGACCCCGGCGAACAGATAGGCCTTGGAGCGGGCGAGCTTGTAGAGCCGCGCGGGCTTGAAGAGCATCTCGCCGAAGATCTCGATATCGGGGGTGAACGCCACCGAGGTGCCGCGGCGATTGGGCGCGGCGCCGACCTGCTCGATCGGGCCGAGCGTGATCCCCTTGCTGAAGCTCTGGCGGTAGAGCTGCCGGTCGCGCGCGACTTCGACGACGGTGTCCGACGACAGCGCATTGACCACCGAAACGCCGACGCCGTGGAGACCGCCCGACGTCGCATAGGCCTTACCCGAGAATTTGCCGCCCGAATGGAGCATCGAGAGGATCACCTCGAGCGCCGACTTGTCGGGGAATTTCGGGTGCGGATCGATCGGCATGCCGCGGCCGTTGTCGACGATCGTCAGCCGGTTACCCTGTTCGAGCGTGATCTCGATGCGGGTGGCGTGGCCGGCGACCGCCTCGTCCATCGCATTGTCGAGCACCTCGGCGGCGAGGTGATGGAGCGCGCGCTCGTCGGTGCCGCCGATATACATGCCTGGGCGGCGCCGGACCGGCTCCAGGCCCTCAAGGACTTCGATCGACGATGCGTCATAGGTCCCCGACGGAACGCCCGGGGCGGCAAACAGGTCTTCAGCCATGATGAAGGTATAGGGTCACGCCGAATTGCCGCGCAAGGCGCGAAGACGGGGCGCGCGCGCCGCATGCGGCGGCGAGGCGAAGTTTAGAAAGTTGCGATCCTGGCGCACTTTCTCGCGGAGTGCCGCAACTTCGCGCAAGCCATTGATAATATTGCCGATGCTGCGCGCATCGCTGATCGGAACGGTCTGGTTGTCCAACCCAAAGGTTTGCTGTGCGAACATGGATCCTGCTCCTGGCTGCTGGCGCGAATATGGGGAGAGGCCGGGCCTTATGCAAGAACAAAAAAAGAACATTGGCCGCGCGATTGCCACGGAGAGTCGAGGGGGCTAGCATTCGCGCGTCGAAAAGGACCCGAACGGCATCGGTAAGCCCGTTCCCTCGCAAGAGGCTCCGTGTCGCCCCCGGGCGAACCCGCGACAAGCAACCGGCGCCTTCCGCCGGGGCTTGGCGCGTGCGTGGCGATGGCTCGTGGTTCGGCAGGTCCCGGTGGTGCGCCTTGTCCAAGGAGCGACCCACATGCCGATCATCACCGCCAACGCCGGAATCATCACCCAGATCAATATCTTCACCGTTCCGCCAGGCGAGCAGCAGCCGCTGATCGACTATCTCGCCGAAGCGGCGCGAACCGCGCGCGACGTCGAGGGCTGGATCTCGGCGAGCCTGCACCGCAGCCTCGATGGCACGCGCGTGGTCAATTACGCGCAGAGCGCCGATCGCGATGCCGCGCGGCGCGTGTTCGAGCGTCTGCGCGACAAAGGGATGATCGACGGGAACAAGCGCTATGGCGAGGCGCATCCCGGGCTCTACGAAGTCGCGTTCAGCCTCGAGCGATGAGGATCAGGCTTCGGCGAGGTCCAGGCGGCGCTTGATCAGGCCGACATCGCTGCGGATATGATCGAGCTCTATGTTGATGCGGGCGATGTCGCCATGGATCGATGCGAGATCGCTCGCCATCGTCGCTTGATTCTGTTCAAGCGAGCCGAGGCGCATTTTCACGGAGGCGAGGTCGCGGCGAAAATCCGCGAACCCCGCGTGGAGCCGCTTCGGAAGCTCGTAGGTGCGTTCCGCAGGGTCGCTCATGATCTCAATCTAAGCCTTGAGGCGTGGCGAGTCCGTGAATGGCAGGCGTGGCTCCAGGCAGATCGATTCGCGGCGGCCGAAGCCGATCACGAACGCCAAGGAGGCGAGCACCGCGAAGCCGCCGGCTAGGACGAAGGCGGGGGTGTAGCTGCCGGCCTGGGTGCGGATCACGCCCGCGCCGAAGGCGGCGACCGCTGCGCCGATCTGGTGCGCGACGAGCACCCAGCCGAAGATGATCGGCGCGTCGCGCTCGCCGAACGACTGGTTGGCGAGCTTGACCGTCGGAGGCACGGTGGCGATCCAGTCGAGGCCGTAGAAGATTGCGAAGATGGTCAGGCTCACCGGTCCGAAATCGAGGAACGGCAGCGCGAGCAGCGAGAGCCCGCGCAGCCCGTAATAGACCGCGAGCAGCCGGCGCGGATCGTAGCGGTCGGTGAGCCAGCCCGAGGCGGTGGTGCCGATCAGGTCGAAAAAGCCCATCAGCGAGAGCAGGCCCGCGGCCGACACCGCGGCGATGCCGTGATCGCCGCAGAACGCGATCATGTGCGTGCCGACCAGGCCATTGGTCGTCAGCCCGCAGACGAAGAAGGTGCCGGCGAGCAGCCAGAAGACCGGCGTGCGCGCGGCGCGGGCCAGTGCCTCGATCGCCAGCCAGGGCGTCGCCGCCTGCTTGAGCGGCGGGGGCGGCGGGGTGTCCGCCGCTTCGCCGAAGCGACGGACGTTGCGCGCCTCGGGACGCTCGGGGACGAACAGTGCGACCACCGGGATCAGCGCCGTGCAGCCGAGGCTGACCGCAAGCGCGACCGGCTTCCACGCGCCGCCCTGCGACAGCCAGGCGAGGAAGGGCAGGAAGACGAGCGCGCCGGTGGCGGTGCTCGCGCTGAGCAGCCCCATCACCAGGCCCTGCCGCGTCGCGAACCAGCGGTTGACCACCGCGGCGCCGAGCACCGAGGCAACCGCGCCCGAGCCGATCCCCGAGAGCACGCCCCAGCTCAGCACATAGTGCCACGGCGCGGTCATCCACCGGCTGGCGAAGGTCGCCGCCGCCATCAGGGCGAGCCCGGCGAGCATGGTCCGCTTGATTCCCAGGCTCATCATCAGCGCCGCGGCGAACGGGCCGACCAGCCCGTAGAGCAGCAGGCCGAGCGCGGCGGAGAAGGAGATCGTCGCGCGGTCCCAGCCGAAATGCTGTTCGAGCGGCAGCATCATCACCCCGGGCGCCGAGCGCAGCCCCGCCGAGAACAGCAAGGCGAGGAAGGTGACCGCCACGACCAGCAGGGCGGGATGGTAGCGCGCGCGACTCATGGCGTGGGGAGTAGCGAAATGCGTGGCGCGTGCCGAATGAAGATAAATTGCGCGGGCGGCAGGATTGCTTGGAGCGGGTTTGTTGGAGGCCAGCCAGGTTCAGGCCTCGCCAGGGAAGGTCGACGAGGGGTCAAGTGACTTAGCCCTCCCCTTCAGGGGAGGGGTTGGGGG
>NZ_JBYSXG010000075.1:0-14097 GCF_058782005.1 Sphingomonas sp. FW306-1B-B10E | reverse complement strand
ACCCCCAACCCCTCCCCTGAAGGGGAGGGGCTTAGATAGGTCAGCGCACGACGAACTTGCCGGTCATGCCGAAGCTGGCGTGAAGGAAGTGCGTGCATTTGATCGGGTAGGCGCCCGGCCCCGGGGCGGTGAAGTGCAGGTCGACGCTGGCGCCGCCGGCGAGTTCGATCTTGCCGTCCTTGATGCGCGCGCGATCGGCGGCGGGAAGCGTCGCGGCGGCGAAGAAGGCCTTGGCGGCGAAGCTGTGGCCGCCGCTGCTGGTCAGGTGGAGAACATAAGGCTGGCCGTGGACCAAGGCGATCGTTGCGGGGGTGATCGCGAAGTTGGACAGGGCGACGTCGAGGCGCTGCTCGGCGGGGGCCGCGGCGGTGAGCGCGAGAAGCGCGATGGGCGCGAGACTGCGGGGCGGCATGGCGACCTCCTGAGAGGCGCGGAGCCTAGGAGGGGCGCAAGGCATGTGCAATATTCAGTTCCTCCCCCGGAGGGGGAGGGGGACCAGCGAAGCTGGTGGAGGGGTATTGGCCGCATGCTTCATGGCCCGAAATTGACCCAAAAGCGTGCCGCGGCGCTCCGAAGGCAGATGAGCCTGCCGGAAATATTGCTTTGGCGGGCGCTTCGCACGCGGCCGGCGGGACTCAAATTCCGCAAGCAACATCCGGCGGGCCGTTATGTGCTCGATTTCTTTTGTGCCGAATGTCGCCTCGTTATCGAAGTCGATGGCGAGGCGCATGAACGGGGCGATCGGCCGGCGCGCGATGTCGAAAGGGATAGATGGCTGACTTCGCAGGGCGCGACGATATGCCGCGTCGCTGCGCGTGATGTGTTACGCGATGTGGAGGTCGTGATGCGTCACATCGTCGCCGTCGCCCGTGGCGACTACCCCTCCACCGCCTTCGGCGGTTCCCCTCCCCCTCCGGGGGAGGATCTGGTTAGTGGACCGCGCTGACCTCTGCGATCAAATCCTTGCGGCTCAATTTGCCGATCATCGTCTTGGGCAGGCTTTCGCGGACGACGACCTGGCTGACGCGCTCGTGCTTGCCGAGCTGGGCGTTGAGCCACAGGCTGAGCTCCGGACCGGAGATCGGCTCGGCGTCCTCGTCGAGCACGACATAAGCGTGGGGAAGCTCGCCGTGATAGGGGTCGGGCAAGCCGATCACGAGCGCTTCCTTGATCGCCGGATGGCGGTAGAGCACGGCCTCGATCTGGCTCGGGAAGACCTTGAATCCGCCGACCGCGATCATGTCCTTCAGCCGGTCGACGATGCGGATATAGCCGTCGCCGTCGATCGTGCCGACATCGCCGGTGCGCAGCCAGTGCCCCTCGCCATCGACTTCGGCGAAGGTCTCGGCATCGGCGTCGGGACGGTTCCAATAGCCCTGCATGATCTGCGGACCCGAGACGACGATCTCGCCGGGCTCGCCTTCGGGCGGCGGGCGGGTCGGGTCCTCCTTGTCGACGAGGCGGACGCGCGTCGCCTGGAGCGGCTGGCCGATCGTGCCGGGCTTGTTGAGCCCGTCATAGGGATTGGTCGAGACGACGCCCGAGCTTTCGGACAGGCCATAGCCCTCGATCACGCGCGCGCCGGTGACGCGTTCCCATTCTTCCTTGAGCTGCGCCGGAAGCGGCGCGCCGCCCGAGATGCAGTAGCGCAGCGAGCTGAAGTCCGACGGCTTCATGCCGGGCGCGTCGAGCAGCGCCTGATACATGGTCGGCACGCCGGGGAGCGAGCGCGGGCGGGTGCGGCGAAGCTCGGCGAGCGCCTGCTTGGCGTTGAAGCGCGGCAGCATGACGATCTCGCCGCCGGCGATCACGGTGCGGTTGAGCACACAGGTGTTGGCGAAGACATGGAAGAAGGGCAGCACGCCGAGGATCGTATCCTGCGTCTTGCCGAATTCGGGATCGAGCTGGGCGACCTGGCGGGCATTGGCCGAGAGGTTCTGATGGGTCAGCACCGCGCCCTTGGGGACGCCTGTGGTGCCGCCGGTATATTGGATCAGCGCGACGTCGCGCTCGGGGTCGAGCGCCAGCGGCTCGCAGGCGCCCTGATTGGCGATCAGCTTGGAGAAAGCGAGGATGCGCGAATCGTCGGGACGCGGCGCGACTTCCTTGCTCTTGAACCAGCGATAGAAGAGCGACTTGGCAGGCGGCAGCGCGCCCGCGACCGAGCCGACCACCAGCCGCTCGAGCGCGCTCTGCTCGAGCACCTTGAGGGCGGTGGGCAGCAGCGCCGAGGCCGACAAGGTGAACAGGGCCCTGGTGCCCGAATCGGCGACCTGCGCCGCAAGCTCCTCGACCGAATACAGCGGCGAGAAATTCACCACGGTCGCGCCGAGCTTGAGGATGCCGTAATAGGCCGCGACATAATGGGGCACGTTGGGCAGGAAGAGCCCGATGCGGTCGCCCGGGCCGTAGCCGAGTTCGCGCAGGCCGCAGGCGACGCGGCGGACGCCGTCCAGCGTCTCGCCGTAACTGTATTTGCGGCCCATGAAATCGAGCAAGGGCGCGTGCGGGTGGGCCGCGGCGCTCGCCTCGAACAGATCGACCATCGATGCCGGCGGGAAAGCGGTATCCCATTGGCCGGGATGATTAAATGCAGTGCGCCAGACGGTCTCGGGATCGGTCATTTACACGGGTGTAAGCAAGCCGCGGCGATCGTTCAATAGCCGAGCCGCTTGCTCCAGGTGACGAGCACCGAAACCGAGGCGAGGCCGATATTGACGATCGCGTGGACGCGTTGCGGCGCGATATCGTCCGGGCGCTGCGCGAGGATGCGGATGTCGGCACGGGGATGCGGCGCGGCGCACAGGGCAAACGCAAACAGCGCCACCAAGGCAATCACGACGCGCCGACGGTGTTTGATCATCCCCAATTCTCCCTCGGTCGCGAGCATAAGCCCGGCGCCGGCGGGCGGCAAGCGAATCAGGCAGCTTCGCGAAGTGCGTTGCGGACGCGGTCGCGCCCGGCGGACTTGGCGTCGAACAAGGCCGAGTCGGCGATGCGGTACAGCGCCTTCCATTCGACCTCGCTGGCGAGCGTGCCGCGGCAGGTGCCGATGCTGGCGGTCACCTTGACGTCGAACGGCATGCGCATCTGGCGGAGACGGGCGAGCACCGCCTCGGGCTCGATCGGCGTTTCGGCGGGGGTGAGGATCGCGAATTCCTCGCCGCCGATGCGCGCGACCAAGGTGCCCTGCGGCACCGTCGTGCGCAGCATCCGGGCGAAGACGCGGAGGACCTCGTCGCCGCCGTCATGGCCGAGCGTGTCGTTGACGCGCTTGAAATGGTCGAGGTCGATGATGAGCAGCAATTGCTCGCCGACGCGGCCGATCGCCTGGCTGAGAAAGGCGCGGCGATTGAGCAGGCCGGTGAGCGGATCGGTGTCGGCGAGGCGGCGCATCATCACTTCGCGCTCGATCGCGTCGTCGCGCTCGGCGCGCAGCAGCTTGATGCGATAGGCGACCGCGAGCGACGATACGATCGCCTCGACCATGATGGCGAGGAGCGTCGAATTGTCGATCCAGAAGTCCCAGGCGATCAAATGGAGGTTGGCCACGGCACGCAGCGCCGAGGTCAGGACGGGGGCGCCCCAGGCCAGGGCGAACAGCCACAGATAATTGCTGCGCACGCGCCACGCGCGCCAGAGCAGGGGGATCACTGCGGCCGAAAGCGCCACGAACGCGCAGGTGAAGGCGAGGTCGACCTGCCGGATCGCGAAGGGGGCGGTGAGGAAATAGAATGCGCCGATCCCGCTCAGCGCGACGCCGACGCAGGTGGCGTAGCGCCCGAGCCAGCCGTCGAAGACGCGCGCCTCGAAGAAGCTGCGCGCGAAGGCGAGCGCGGCGGTGCCGGCGCCGCCGAGCAGCAGGAAATTGGTGCGCAGCCGGGTATTGTTGGCGATCTCGGGCCAGGCCCAGGCGAGCGCGCCCGAGGACGAGAAGGTATAGCCCAGCAGCAAGGCGACCATCAGGCAGTAATAAAGCTGGAAGCGGTGGCGCAGCGCCCCCCACAAAGCGAGATTGTAGATGATCAACGCGACCGCGAGCCCGCCGAACGCGGCGTAGAGCGCCGCCATTGCGAGATTGGCATGCTCGCTCTCGCGCATGGTCGAGAGGCGGGCGCCGAGCACGACGCCGCGCACATTGGTCGCGCCTTCGACATGCCAGAGCAGCCGGACGACCGGCGCGGCGCGGGCGGGGATCGGCTGCTCGGCGATCGCGCCGAGCTGGATCAGCGGCGTGATCCCACGCGCATCGGTGGTCTGCGCGGCGATGCTGCCGTCGGCGTAGAGGATATAGAGCGACAGCCGGTCCTGCCACAGGCTGGCGATGCGGACGTTGAGCGGCAGGTGCGGCTGCGAAACCCTGCCGATATCCTGCGAGAGCACCCAGAAATCGCCCGCGCCGAGGCGATATTGTTCGGTGGTGCAATCGAAGCGGCTCGGCTGGCGGAGCAGCGCGGCGGGATCCAAGCCGCCGCTGTCGCGCAGCACGCAGGTGGTGAGCGGCGTGCCCGCGACGCCGGTTTGCGCATGCGCAGAAATGCCCGCGCCGCAAAGCAGCGCGATGCAGCCGGCGAATGCCAGCAACAGCCTGATGATCCCCCCGACCATGCGGCAAGGGTACGGCCCGCATGACGAACAACCGGTTAAAGTGCGGCGGTGCCGAGGCGGATTTCGGTGCATTGGGGTGGGGGGCGGGCTGGCCCATTATCCTCCCCCGCCAGCGGGAGGTGTCAGTGAGCCCTCCCCCTCCGTCGCCTTCGGCGCCACCTCCCCCTGGGCGGGGGAGGATATTGCGACCGTCCGAAACCGGCGCGGTTGCGGGCATTGCGGGGGGTGCGTGCGGACCCTAAAGCCTGCGCGCACAAGGAGTTGCGCATGCAGGAAGCAGGGGCCGCGAGGCGCGCTGCCACGGACGATCGGCTGGAATCGGTGGATGTGGTGCGCGGGTTCGCGCTGATGGCGCTGTTCCTCGTCCACATGATCGAGAGCTACGAGCTGTACTGGGCCGATCCGAAGGACGGGCCGGTCTCGAACACCGTGTACCTGCTGTTCATGGGCAAGAGCTTCTCGCTGCTCGCGCTCTGCTTCGGATTCAGCTTCTTCGTGCTGATGGACCGCGCGGCGCGGCGCGGCGTGGATTTCAGCGCGCGCTTCGCATGGCGGCTGGCGGTGCTGTTCGGGATCGGCTTCGCGCATGCGGTGATCTATCGCGGCGACATCATCCAATTGCTCGCGCTGATGGGGCTGCTGCTGCTCGCCTTCCACCGCGTGCGCGACAATCGCGTGCTGATCGCGGTCGCCGCCTTCTGCTTCGCGAGCCCGGTGATGCTGGTGCAGCTGGCTGCGGCGATGGCGGGGGCCGAATGGGCGAACGCGCCGCCGCATTATCTCGAGGACCCGGCGATGGCGGTGTATTTGCACGGCAACCTCGCCGAGCATCTGCGCGCCAATCTGTGGACCGGGCAACTGCCCAAATGGTGGTTCATGGTGGAATCGGGGCGGACGCTGCAGATCCTCGGCCTGTATCTGGTCGGGATGGTGCTCGGGCGGGTCGGCTTCTTCACGCGGCTCGGCGACTTTGCGCGCGCGCGGTGGATCGCGCTGGCGGTGGCGACCGTGATGGCGGTGGCGATCTATCGGACGCGCGACGGGGTGAAGGCGTGGTTCGCGGCGCAGCATCATGGCGAAGCGTCCGACCGCTGGCTGTCCTATCTGCTCGGCAGCTGGTTCGAGCTGGCGGGGACGGCGATGTGGTTCCTGGTGCTGCTCGCCTTGTTCGAGACGCCGGCGCGCGCGCTGCTGCGGCCGCTGGCGGGAGTGGGGCGGGTGACGCTGACGCTCTACATCCTCCAGTCGCTGGTGTTCGTGCCGATATTCTACGGCTTCGGGCTGGGACTGCACGACGATTGGAACCAGCTGGTGCGGCTATGGGTCGGGCTCGGCGCGATCGCGGGGCAATTGCTGCTGGCGCGCTGGTGGCTGCGGCGCTTCCGCTACGGACCGGTCGAATATGTCTGGCGCGCGCTCACCTATTTGCGGCGCGACATTCCGTTCAGGGGCGCGGCGATCGGCTGACCGGTCTGCGGGGCGGCTTGGGACGGCGGAACCAGAAGCTCCACACCGCGAAGCTGCCGAGGGTCGCAAGGGTGAGGCCGGACAAGGTCATTACGAGGCGATACGCGAGTCCGCCGACCTTCGCGGCGTGGAGCGGGTAGATCGTGTTGTAGGCCTTGACGACGGTCGGGAGCTGCGAATCGTCGCGGTGGGCGATCAGTGCGCCGGTGTCGGCGGCGAACCACAAAGTGGTGCGGCCGTTGGGCAGCCATTCCTGCGGGCTGCGCATGCGCAGCGTGATCGTGCCGCTCTTGCCGCGCGGCATGGCCAGGCTGCGGAACTCGGCCTGCGGATAGAGCGTGCGCGCAGTGACGATCATCGCGCGCCAGTCGAGCCGGTCGGCGAGCTTGGCGGGCGGCGCCTTGGGGGCCTTCATCGCCTTGTCGATCGTCGCGGGGGCCGAGGGGCCGAGCAGCACCGCTGTCAGGGGACGGAACACGAGCGTGGCGCCGGTGACCAGCGACAAAGCGAGCAAGGGTGCCATGACCATGCCGAGGTCGCGGTGCTGGCGGACGATCGCGGGGCGGGTCATCCGCGCGGGCCACAGGCGGAAGGCGAAGGTCTTGCGCGTCCGCCACCACAAGATCAGGCCCGAGATCAGGAAGAACAGCCCGATCAGCGCGGCAACGCCGATCACCGTCTCGCCGGTATCGCCGGCGAAGAGATGGTGGTGGAAGTCGAACAGCCAGAGTTCGGGGCGCTGCCACTGGCTGCCCCAGCTCAACACCACATTGCCCGCCTGATCGGTATAGGCGCCGCCGTCGCTTTTGGTGGCGAGGCGGTCCAGCCCGAAATTGGCGCTGGCGAAGGTCAGGCTCTGGGGGCGCGTCGCGGGATCGGCGAACAGACGCTCGGTGACCGCGGCGATCGCCTCGGTCGACTGGATTTGCGCGTCGCCGGCATGGGGCAGCATGACCCAGGCGTCACGGTGGATCAGGATCGCACCGGACAGCCCCATCAATGCGAGGAGCAGCCCGATCAACCCGCCGGTCCAGCGGTGGAGCAGGTCGAGCGTCTTCATTGCCTAGAACCGCAGGTCCCAGCCGAGAGTGAAGTTGCGCCCGCGACCGGAGAAGAAGTGCGCGTTGTCGGTGGGGCGGACCGTGTCACTGTAATAATCGACGTAGAATTCGTCGAACAGGTTCTGGACGCTGAGCGTCAGGCCGCCGAAGCCGGTCTGGTAGCGCAGGCTCGCGTCGGTGACGTTATACCCGCCGAAATCGAAGGCGCGGGCGAGCCCGGCATAGCGGCGCGAGAGGTAGAATTGGTTCTGCACCCGCGCCGAGACCGGGCCGGCGGCGTAGCTGAGCGCGAGGTTGAAGCGGTCGGGCGAGATGTTGGCGCCGTCCAGGTCCTGATCGACGGTGCCGTCGCCGTTAGAATCGGTGCGGCCGCGCAGATGGGCATAGCCGGTGGTCACGCTGAGCCCGGGCAGCGGGGTGCGCACCGCGAGGTTGAGCTCGAGCCCCTCAATCTCGACGCGCTGGCGCTGGACCTCGTACGATCCGCCGATGAGCACGAGCAGCGAGCCCTGATCGCTGCTCGACCAGAAATAGCTCGCGCTGGCGTCGAGCGGGCCGCGCTTGAGTTCGAACCCGACTTCGCGGTTGTTGGAGACGATCGGAGTCAGGTCCAGATAATTGTCGAGGTCGACCCCGTCGCGGTCGATCGCGCGGGCGATGCGGCCGACATCGGGGACGGTGTAGCCCTCCGCATAGCTGGCATAAGCGCGGATGCCGGGGATCGGCTCGACGATGACGCCGCCATTGACCAACGTGTCGCTGAACGAGGGGCTGCCGCCCGACACGAAATGGCCGCCTTTGTACGACGCGAGCGTGGTGTAATCGTCGATCGTGATCTTGACGCTCTCGTAGCGGACGCCGCCGGCGAGGCGCAGCTTCTTGTCGAACAGCGCCAGATTGGCCTGGGCGAAGGGCGCGAGGCTGCGGAATTCGGCGGGCGGCACCCAGACGCGGTCGGTGGCGATCAGGCGCTGCTCGGTCTTGTCGAATAATGCATCGAAGCCGAGCGTCGCGGTGAGCGCCTCGAAGCCGGGGATCGCGCGCTCGTAGCTCAACTTGCCGCCGAATTTCCGGGAGCGATTCTGCGACTGGTCGAACAGCGTGCCGCTCGGCGCGAGGCGGGCGTCCTGGAACGTCGCGATCGGGGCGATCTCGCCGCCATAGGTGTCGCGCGAGCGATTCCAGAAGACCTGGCTGACCAGATTGCCGCCCCACAGGTCCGGATCGGTGAGCGACAAGGCGACGCTCTCGGTGCGGCTGGTCGCGGGCACGCCGGGCGGGGTGCCGCGCACCGAGCTGGTCGGCAGGTCGATGCGATAGTCGCCGTTGACCGCGACATAGTCGCCGTCGCCCTTCAGCTCGAAGCGGCTGCCGATCAGGTCGAGCCGCATCGTGTCGCCGAGCGCATAGCCCAAGCGCGCGAACAGCGACCAGCTCTGCGAATCCTGGGTCTCGCCCTGCGTCAGGTCGGTGCCGACGCGGTTGCCATGGCCGTCGTAGAATGCGCCGCGCTTCTCGTACGCGCCGCCGGCCATCGCGTCGAAGCGGCCAGACTTCCAGGCGAGCAACCCGGCGACCTTGCCGCCGAAACCGTCATCGTGGAAGCCGGTGTCGGCGCTGCCCTGGACGAGGCCGCGGCCGCTGAGCCCGTCGGCGCGCGGCGGCGCGACGGTGACCTGGTTGACGATGCCGCCGGTGCCGCCGATCCCCTGCAGCGCGTTCGAGCCGTAGATCAGCTCGACGCGGTCGACGAAGAACGGATCGATGGTGAAGCCGTCGCGCGCGCCGTCGCGCAAGGGCGTCGACTGAGGAATGCCGTTGATCGCGTAGAGCGGCGAGCGGCCCCGCAAGGTCTCGCCGGCGCCCGAGAGCTTCTGACGCGTCGGCGAGAAGCTGGGAGTGAGATTGGCGACCGCGTCGACCACCGAGCCGGCGATCGCGACCTGCTGGTCGAGCGCCGTCTTGTCGATCACGTCGATGGTCAGCGGCAGCGCGTTGGCGGGGAGGATCGTGCGTGCGCCGGTGACGACGACATCGCTCGGCTCCTCGGCCTGGGCGGCGTCGGTACCGTCCGCGGGCGCCTGCTGCGCGAGGGCGGGCGCGGCGAGCGCGAGCGAAGAGACTGCGAGAAGCGAACGGACCCGAATGCGCATGTTTTCCCCTTTGCGGCGGGGCGTCGCTAACGTCCGCCGGGGCTTATTGCAAGTAAGTATCAATGGCAGAAGGAGCGTGGGCGATGAGGGATTATCGCATCCGGCACCTGTGGCGGATTCTATTATGCGCCGGCGATATGCGCTTTAGGGGTGCCCAAGTGCGAACGGTGCCGCTTCCCGTCTAGCGCCGACGATCGGAGCCGAGGAAGAACATCGAGGAACCCGAGATGCGGATATCGCGCGGGGCTGCCGACAGCGCCTCGGTGCCGTTGATTAGATAGCGGACACGGACCAGCCGGTCCGGCGGACGGCGGCCTGCCGGATTGCTCTCGCCGCGCGCGATCGTCAGAACCGGCACCAGCCGGGCCACCTCCGCAACCGACAGTTTCTCTCCCGTCGGCGCCATCCCTTCGGGCTTGGCCTCGTACGTGCCGCTGAAATAGGCAGTGATCGTGCGGTCGCGCGTATCCGCCTCGAGCGTGTCGATCGTCACGCCCACCCATTGCGGGCCGGGGCGTCGCGCATCGCCGATCGGTTGAATGTCGACGGCCGCCGACCGATTTCCGAGCCGCGCGGCCTCCTCGGGCGACAGGAAAGCAAGCTGAATCTGCGTTCCGGTGGTGGCGTAGGGAAGGCGATTTGCGGTGTTGGCACGGATGTCCGACGGCCGGAACGTGATGATGCGGCCGCCCTCCGGCAAGCCGCGGATCGCCAGGCGGGATGCCAGGTCGGTGCGCCCCTGGATCTCGGCCCATAAGGGCGCAAGCTCCGGCATGTTGGCGAAATTCAGCTCGAGCGCGACAAAGGCCTCGAGCGAGCGCAGCGGATAGTTGATCCGCTCGAACTCGGCCAGCGTACGCTCCGCCTCGGAAAGCCGCTGGGCCGATTGGCGCGCGAGCTCCAGCGAGACGGCGGCGTCCCTGCGCTGTTGCGCGGCCGCATTGCTGACGATCAGGAAGCGCTGTTCGAGGAAGCGGCTCTGCTCCTTGGCATCCGCCTCGATCCGCGCGAGCGAATCGGCCTGGCGCTGCGCTTCCGCTACTTGCGCCTTACGGCGCTCCTTGTCGGCAGCCTCCCTCGTGGCGGCCGCCTTGACCGCCGCCTCCGCCTCGGCCTGCTGCTGGCGCACGACCGAGTCGAACCCGATCGCCAGGAGGCTGACCGCCGCCGCGACGATGTTGAAGCCGATCATGATGCGGCCGGGCAGCGTCAGGCGCTTGGCGCCGGCGGCATCTTCGAAGGTCAGCTTTTGCGTCGTGCTCCAGATGACCGAAAGTAATCCGATCACCGGCGTCGCGTACTTCAGCAAGGAAAGCACGTCGTCACTTGCCATGGATCGGCGCTCCCGGCAGCCGGAGGCGTGAACTATATTACGCGGTCGACGGATATTCTATCGGTTTTGAAGATTTCGGCAGGAGCGGGCAGTCAGCCGGCTGCCGAGCGACGCATGCCAGGTTGGGTATAACCAGATAGGTGAAAAGCACTTGACAGCGTCACGCTGATCAGGTACTAAACAGGAACGCTGAAGAATTGCGAGTCGGGGCCTTCGGGCCTCTTGAAGGGCTGGAGCGCCGAAGGGCGCGACGGCCCTTTTGCATATACGGGAGCAGACCGTGGACGACGAGATCATCGCCCGAGGAACCGGGCAGTGCCAGCGGCGAACGCCGCGGCTCAGCGATTTCACCCCAGGGAAGCGGCGAGCCTTCCTCGATGCGCTCGCGCTGACCTGCAATATCAACCGCGCGGCGGCGGAGGCCGGTGTGCATCGGACTACGCCCTATTACTGCCGGGCGCGCGACCCCGAGTTCGCGCGCCAGTGGCGCGAGGCGCTCGCCACCGGCTACGACCGGCTGGAAACGCTGGTGCTCGAGCATGGCGGGGCGGGGGTTGCGCTCGCGCCCGCCGACCCGACCCGCGCCGAGGACGCGGCGGAGGCGCCGCCGCCGTTCGATTTCGACAAAGCGATGCGCATCCTCGCCCTGTATCGCGGCAAAACGCGCGACTTCGATGCGCGACGGTCGGGGGCCATGCGCCGGCCCGCGACACGCGAGGAAACCAATGCCGTGCTGCTCAAGGCGATTGCTGCCGCGAAGACTCGGCTGGGGCTTTCGGATGCGACCTGACGCGGCGGCGCTGGCAGAGGACCTCGCGCTGCTCCGTCAGTTGATCGCGCTGCCGGCGCGCGAATGGCCGCGGGTGCTGGCGCGGCTCAGCGATGCGCACAGCATCGAGCTGGCCGAGCGCTTCTCGATCTGGGCGCATGACGGGCAGCTCGATCCCGGCGGCGATCCCTTGGTGTGGATGATCCGGGCAGGGCGCGGCTTTGGCAAGACGCGCGCCGGGGCGGAGTGGATCAGCGCGATGGCGCGCGACAATCCGAACGGGCGGTACGCGCTGGTCGGCGCGACGCGCGAGGACGTGCAGCGGGTGATGGTCGAGGGGCCGAGCGGGCTGCTCGGCGTGGCGCATGCGGGGGAGCCGATCCGCTGGGTGCGCGACCGCGGCGAGGTGCGCTTCGCGTCGGGCGCGGCGGCGCATGTCTATTCGGCGGCGGCGGCGGAGGGGCTGCGCGGGCCCGAGCACCACGCCGCCTGGTGCGACGAGGTCGGCAAATGGGGCAAGCAGGGCCGCGCGGCCTGGGACAATCTGATGTTCGGGCTGCGCCAGGCCGAGAAGCCGCGGGTGCTGGTGACGACGACGCCCCGGGCGACCGAATTGATGCGCGAGGTCGCGCGCTGGGCGGAGCGATGCGATGCGGTGGTCAAGGGGCGAACGCGCGACAATCCCCATCTGCCGCCGGGCTTCGTCGCGGCGATGGAAGCCGCTTATGCGGGGACGCGGCTGGGGCGGCAGGAGCTCGACGGCGAATTGCTGGAGGATGTCGTCGGCGCGCTGTGGACCCGGCGGCTGGTCGAGCGGGCGCGGATCGCGGCGGCGCCCGAATTGACGCGGGTCGTGGTCGGGGTCGATCCGCCGGCGAGTGCCGAGGGCGATGCCTGCGGGATCGTCGCGGTTGGGCTGGGACGCGACGGGCGCGGCTATGTGCTGGAGGATGCGAGCCTGGCGGGCGCCTCGCCCGAGGGCTGGGCGCGCGCAGTGGCGGCGTGCGCGGCGCGGCATGGCGCCGACCGCGTGGTCGCCGAGAAGAACCAGGGCGGCGACATGGTGGCGAGCGTGCTGCGCGGCGCCGATAGCGGCCTGCCGGTGCGGCTGGTCCACGCCTCGCGCGGCAAGAGCGCGCGGGCCGAGCCGGTGGCGATGCTCTACGAGGCGGGCAAGGTGCGGCACGCGGGGGCGTTCGCTGCGCTGGAGGACGAATTGTGCGGGCTGCAGGCGGGCGGCGGCTATGAGGGGCCGGGGCGCTCGCCGGACCGCGCGGATGCCTTGGTGTGGGCGATGAGCGAGCTGATGCTGCGCAAGCGCGGGGCGGCGCGGGTCACGGTGGTTTGAGATGGAGGCGCGGGACGTACCCTCCCCTCTAGCCGTGTCAGCGGCTCTGCATGCGCTTCGACCAGGACGGCTTGGGAGCAGCATTCGCGTCACTCTGCTGGACCCGCGCCATGCGATTGGTTTCGATATGCTGGCGCTGCGGGGCAGACAGCCGCGACTGCGCGCGCGCGCTGGCGGCGCGATGCAGACAGGCGAGCATCGTAGCCAATGCCGCCCCGATATAGAGATCGACATGCGACAAGGCTGCGTGGAGGCTCATCACGAATGCGAGGAGCGCGAGGCCGGCCAGAAGCGCGGCGAGCACGATATATTCGAGAGTCTCGCGCCGGTCAGCGTCGAGAAGATACCGGACAGGATCGGCCGAGGTGCGTGGCATTGAACATGGTGCCTTTGGTTTGAACAATGGCGGACAATGGGTTGACGCGGCACTCTGGCCAGTCCGGAACATCGAATGTACCGCGGCACCTGCGCACGATGCAGCAGAAATGATTGCGCAGTCGTTACGCTCTCGAAAACAGCGTGGCCGTGCCGAGCGCGCGATCGCAGCTTGTGCCGGCGCCGGGCAAAGCGGATAGGCGCCCGATGGTACCACGCGAATTGATCGATACCGCAGAGGTACCCGGCGGCGAGCCCTTGCGGCTGTTCCGGCGGGGCGGCGACTTCATGATCGTGCTCGCGCGCAACGAATTGATGAACAGCCGGATGAGCGGGTCCGAGGAGGCGCTTGCCGAGATGACGATCGACCGGCTGCGCGTGCCGGCGCCGCATCTGCTGATCGGCGGATACGGGATGGGGTTCACGCTCCGCGCGGCGCTGCGGCGGCTGGACGCGGACGCGCGGGTGACGGTGAGCGAATTGGTGCCCAAGATCATCGATTGGGCGAAGGGGCCGATGGCCGAACTGGCGGCGGGGTGCCTCGACGACCGGCGGGTGGAAGTGGTGCTGGGTGATGTCGGCGCGCTGATCCGGCAGGGGCGCGGCGGCTATGACGCGATCCTGCTCGATGTCGACAACGGCCCCGACGGGCTGACCCGGCCGGGCAATGACGGGCTCTATTCCATGCGCGGGCTGAGCGCGGCGCGCGCGGCCTTGCGCACCGGCGGGATATTGGCGGTGTGGTCGGCAGCGCCCGACGCGGCGTTCGCACGAAGGCTGCGCGAGGCGGACTTCGCGGTCGAGGAAGTCGGCGTCAAGGCGCGCAGCAACGGCAAGGGGCCGCGCCACGTGATCTGGTTCGCGACGCGGCGGTAGGCCGCGCGCTGTTGAAGAAGCCCCTCTCCTTCAGGGAGGGGTTTGGGGTGGGGCCTAGCCGTCTCACCGAGGCGCTTCGCCTGAGGCACTGCCCCACCCCAACCCCT
>NZ_JBYSXG010000074.1:0-16850 GCF_058782005.1 Sphingomonas sp. FW306-1B-B10E | reverse complement strand
ACCCCAAACCCCTCCCCTGAAGGGGAGGGGCTTATTAGGTTTAACCCTCACGCCGCCGCCTTGAGCGCGCCGGTCCGGCAGATCAGCACCCGTCCCGCATTCAACTTCACCGGAATCACCGGGGTGCAGCCCTTGTCGCCGCCCTGCGCCTCGCCGGTTTCCAGCGCGATGTTCCAATTGTGCAGCGGGCAGGCGACCTTGTGGCCGTGGACGATCCCCTGGCTGAGCGGCCCGCCCTTGTGCGGACAGCGGTTGACCAGCGCGAACACCTCGTTGTCGCCGGTGCGGAACACCGCGATCTCGTCGCCGCCGTCCACAGGCACGGTGCGGCTGCCGCGCACCGGGATCTCGTGCAGCCAGCCGATGTCGAGCCATTCGCCGATCATGCGATCACCTCCAGATAAAGCACCCGTCCGTTTCGAGCGCAGTCGAGAAACCCGTCCCCGTGTCTCGACTTCGCTCGACACGAACGGGAGAAAAGGAACGTCATTCCGCCGGCGCCATCGCACGGGGTTTGAATGCAGCCATGTGCGCGTGCTGCTCGCGTTCCTGGCCGGCCGCGCGCTCGGCCCAGGGATCGTCCTGGCTGAAGCTCTGCGAATGCCAGAAGCGGGCCGCGAGTGCATCGCGCCCCTCGGCGTCCTCGACGATGCGGTCCTTGAGGTACTCTAGCCCGATGCGCTCGATCCACGGCGCGGTGCGCTCGAGATAGCGCGCCTCCTCGCGATAGAGCTGCACGAAGGCGGCGGCATAGTGCATCGCCTCCGCCTCGCTCGCCACCTTCACCAGCAGGTCGGTGGCGCGGACATGGATGCCGCCATTGCCGCCGACATGGAGCTCGTAGCCCGAGTCGACGCAGACCACGCCGAAATCCTTGATCGTCGCCTCGGCGCAGTTCCGTGGGCAGCCCGACACCGCCATCTTGAACTTGTGCGGCATCCAGCTGCCCCAGAAGCCGCGCTCGAGCTTGACGCCGAGCCCCGTCGAATCCTGCGTGCCGAAGCGGCACCATTCGGAGCCGACACAGGTCTTCACCGTCCGCAGCGCCTTGCCGTATGCGTGCCCCGAAACCATCCCGGCGGCGTTGAGATCGGCCCAGACCGCGGGCAGATCCTCCTTCTTGATCCCGAAGATGTCGAGCCGCTGCCCGCCGGTCACCTTAACCATCGGCGCGTCGTATTTCTCGACGACATCGGCGATCGCGCGCAGCTCCCTGGGGTTGGTCAGCCCGCCCCACATCCGCGGCACCACCGAATAGGTGCCGTCCTTCTGGATGTTGGCGTGCATCCGCTCGTTGACGAAGCGGCTCTGCTGGTCGTCCCGATATTCGCCGGGCAGCGCGCAGAGCAGGTAGTAATTGAGCGCGGGGCGGCACGACGAGCAACCGTCGGGGGTCGACCAGTGCAGCTTCTGCATCACCTCGGGGATCGAGCGCATGTCCTGCGCGACGATGGCGCGGCGGACATCGTCATGGCCGAAGCTGGTGCACTTGCACATCGTCTTCGGCCCGGCCTGGACCGCGTCGCCCAGGGTGAGCGCGAGCAAATTTTCGACCAGCCCGGTGCACGAGCCACAGCTCGCCGAGGCCTTGCAGCCGGCGCGCACCGCATCGAGGCTGCACGCCCCCTTCTCGATGCAGGCGACCACCTGCCCCTTGGTCACGCCGTTGCAGCCGCAGATCTCGGCATCGTCCGAGAGCGCCGCAACGGCCGCCTTAGGGTCCGCCTGCCCACCTCCCGAGGCGAAGGCCTGGCCGAAGATCAGCACGTCCCGGAGCGGCGACACGTCCTCCTGCTTCTTGAGCAGGTCGAAATACCAGCTGCCGTCGCCGGTATCGCCATAGAGCACCGCGCCGACCAGCCGATCGTCCCTGATCACCACGCGCTTGTAGACCCCGCGGCTGGCGTCGCGCAGCACGATGTCCTCGGCACCGTCGCCGCCCGAGAAATCGCCGGCCGAGAAGACGTCGATCCCCGAGACCTTGAGCTTGGTCGAGGTGACCGAGCCCTTATAGCCGCTGTGCCGGTCGACCAGTCCGTCGGCGAGCGCCCGGCACATCTCCCAGAGCGGCGCGACGAGGCCGTAGACCTGCCCGGCATGCTCGACGCATTCGCCGACCGCGAGCACGTTGGCGTCGCTGGTCACCATATGGTCGTCGACCTGGATGCCGCGGCCGACAGCGAGCCCGGATTCGCGGGCCAGCGCCGTGCTCGGCCGAATGCCGACCGCCATCACCACCAGGCTGGCGGGGATCACCCGCCCATCCTTGAGCTTCACCCCCTCAACCGCGTCGGTGCCGAGGATCTCGGCAGTGTCCGCCCCGGTCAGGATCGTCTGCCCGCGCGCCTCGAGCGCCGACTTGAGCAGCCACCCCGCCGCCTCGTCGAGCTGGCGCTCCATCAAGGTCGGCATCAGGTGCAGCACGGTGACTTTCATGCCCCGGAGGCTGAGCCCATGCGCCGCTTCGAGCCCGAGCAGCCCGCCGCCGATCACCACGGCGTCGCCGCCCTTCCCGGCTGCCGCGAGCATCGCGTCGACATCGCTCATGTCGCGAAAGCTGATCACCCCGGGCAGGTCCTTGCCCGGCACCGGAATGAGGAACGGGTCCGAACCGGTCGCGATCAACAATTTGTCATAGGCAACGGTGCGGCCGCTGCGCGACGTCACCGTCCGGCTGGTGCGGTCGATCGCCGTCACCGGATCGCTGGCGATCAGCTCGATGCCATTGTCGCGGTACCAGGCGGCATCGTTGATCACGATGTCCTCGAACGCCTTCTCGCCCGCGAGCACCGGCGACAGCATGATCCGGTTGTAGTTCACGTGCGGCTCGGCGCCGAAGATCGTCACCTGGTAGCGATACGGATCGCGCGCGAGCAGTTCCTCGATCGCGCGACACCCCGCCATGCCGTTGCCGACCACCACCAGATGCTCGCGTCGAACGGGCACGTCGGGTGCCCCTTCCGCCGCCTCCCCCGTCCAGCCTTCGTCAATCAGCTCCATGCGCAAGCTCCAAACGCGAAAAGGCCGCCATGCGGGCCGCTGGAGAGTTCCAGCGCCTGCATGGCGGCCTTGCCAATTCACCCTGACCGGCAGTGCCGGTCGATGCACCGCCGATTCCCGACCCTGGGAGCGGCGGCTATGTCTCGTTCGAGCGTCCTTGCCCGAGAGTGCGCATGATGCGGGTTCGCGCGCGCCGGATCAAGTGCGAATTTTGCACCGCAACATCAGAGCGTCCAATCGAGCTGCAGCCACAGCCGCCGCGTGTCGGTCGCGAAAAGGTCGGCCCGGTAATCGGCGTAGCGCACGGCCACCATGGTCCTGCCCAGCTTCTTGCTCGCCAGTAGGTTCAACTCGTCGCCATAATGCCGCGCCAAACGGTCGCTCTCGAACCGGTGATAGGCCGCCTGCAAGGTCACCCCCTTCCACCCGTAACCGATGCTGCCGTACAGATCGCGCAGCCCATCGGGCGGAGTGGTCAGGAACTTGTCGGCCCAGCCCTGGAACTTGAAGTTGGTGCCGAGCGGGAATTGAAACGAAGTCAGCGCCACGCCCTTGTCGGCGCCGAGCACCTCATAGCCCGCGCCGACCTTGAACCCCGATGCCTCCACGCCGGCATCGAGCAGGTAATAATCGGCGCGATACTCGTTCGGATTACGGCCATAGTCGGCCTGCCTGGCATAGCTCGCCTGGTAGCTGAGCTTCGCCCCGGGCAGCTTCTGCGCCCCCGCCAGCCGGACGCCATAGCTCTGGCTCGACAGGCGATAGCCTTGTACCGCGACCTCGTCCTGGTCGATCAGATAGGCGAAGCCGGTCAGCGTCCCCACCGAAGTTGTGTAGGACAGGTTCGCGAAGACATTGTCCCCACCGACCGCGCGCTGGCGGGCGCCAGTGCCCTCGACGCCCCAGATAGTCCGGACATTCCATACGTAGCTCAGGTCCGCCTTGAGGCCCTTGGCAGGCGTGAGTTCGATCCTGGCCGCATCATAGGTCTGGCCATTTTGGCGAAATCCACCTTCGCCGACGAAGCGGCCGTCGTCGAGCGCGATCCGCTGGCGTCCGGCGGTCACCGCGAATGCCTGGCTTCGGTATTGCAGCTGGGCGCGATAGAGCGCGACGTTCTCCGGATCGGCGACCAGCGGCCGCGTCGCCGCGCCGTGCAGCCCGTCATAATAGTCCCCGACCACCGCCATCGTGCCCTGCGCCTCGACAAGCGCGGTCCATGGTCCGGTCGACGCCTGCACGCCGGCCCGGACCCGCACCGTCAGCGCGTCGGCATCCTGTCCCAAGCCGTCCTGCTCGACATGCTCGTAGCGGGCGCGCGCTTCGGCCAGCGGCTTGATCTCCTGCGCGCAAGCCGGCGCGGCAGCGGCCAGCGCGGCCGCCGTCAACAATTTGCGTTTCATTCGCTTCCCCCTCGAGGGGCCTCGCAGCCCCCTCGGTTCAGATACGCGCGCCGCTGATCCAGGTCGAGCGCCAGCGCACCTTGACCAGGTTGAGCCCGGCGAACGCGACCAGCGCCAGCGCCGCGAAGATCAGGAAGCCGCCGGCGAAGCTGCCGCTCAGCTGCTTGGCGACGCCCAGCGACGAGGCGAGGTAGAAGCCGCCGATCCCGCCGGCCATGCCGACCAGCCCGGTCATCACGCCGATCTCGGCGCGGAAGCGTTGCGGGACGAGCTGGAACACCGCGCCATTGCCGGTCCCGAGCGCGAGCATCGCGACCACGAACAGCCCCAGCGCGCTGCCCACGGTCGGCGCGGCGCTGACGCCCGCAAGCGCCAGCGCGGCGACGACGAACACCCCAGACAGTGCCTTGATGCCGCCGATCCGGTCGGCGAGCGCGCCGCCGAGCGGCCGCACCAGCGACCCCGCGAACACGCAGGCGGCGGTGCAATAGCCGGCGGTGATCGTGGTAAGCCCGAAACGGTCGGTGAAGTAGATCGGCAGCGACGCCGCCAGCCCGACAAAGCCGCCGAAGGTGACCGCATAGAAGCCCATCAGCCACCACGCATCGGATTGCTTGAGCGGCTGAAAATAAGCGGCGAGCTTCTTCGGCGCGGGCGGGTTTGGAGCGTCCTTGGCCAGCGCCAGATAGGCGACGAGCACGAGGGTCAGCGGGATGCAGGCCAGCCCGAGCACCGCGTTCCAGCCGAAGATCTTGGCCAGGGTCGGCGCGAACAGTGCGGCGAGCACGGTGCCCGAATTGCCCATGCCGGCCAGCCCCATCGCCTTGCCCTGGTGCTCGGGCGGATACCAGCGGCTGGCGAGCGGCAGCGCGATCGCGAAGCTCGCCCCGGCAAAACCCAGGATGACGCCCAGCGCTAGGGTGCCCGCGAAACTGTTCACGCCCAGCGACCAGGCAGAGAACAAACCGGCGATCACGATTGCCTGGCTGATCGCGCCGGCGCGCTTGGGCCCGATTCGGTCGACCAGCAGCCCATTGACGACACGCAACAGCGCCCCCGCCAGAGTCGGCGTCGCGACCATCAGCCCCTTTTGCGCCGCGGTGAGATGCAAGGTCTTAGCGATTTCGGGCGCGAGCGGCCCGAGCAGCACCCACACCATGAACGCCAGGTCGAAATAGAGGAACGCCGCCACTAGCGTCGGCGTGTGGCCCGACTGCCAGAAGCTCGGCTTCGTTCGCACCGGCATCGGATCGACATCCGCGCCGCCGCCGGCATAGTCGAAGCCTTCGCGCATCAGTTCTGCAATCTTCATCGCCCGAACTCCCCAGTCTGCGAGAAACACGAAAAAAGCCGCCTCCGGCCTCCCGCGCATGCAGGGACCGGACAGCGGCTTTGCTGATCAAATTGCGGAGGCAGTCCCGGCACTGGGATGGCCTTCCAGGGACGCGCAGCGTCGCGCGTTACTCTAAAGCTTCATCAAGGCGAAACATTTCGCAAGTGCAAAAAACTTACGCGCAGTCAGCGCCCGAGCACCGCCAGATATCCCGCGATGTCCTCTGGATCGAACACCGCACCGTCGAAGAAGCGGTCGGGACCAAGGGTGAGCGCTCCTTGATGCGTCCCGACCCCGAGCGGTGCCGCCAGCGCGCCCTCCAGCTTCATGCTCGCCCCCGGCATCGGCAGCCCCGCCCCGCCGAGCGCGCGGCGGTAGATGTCGGGCCGGAAAACGTCGCCGGCCTGGCGCTCGATCGCCGGGTCTGCCGCGACTATCCCCCAGCGCACCAGCTGCGAATAGATCCACAGCGCCTGGCTCCGCCACGGAAAGCCCGCGGCCTCGCGATGGAACAGCAGGAAATCGGGAATGTCGACCGGCGCCTCGCCGCGGCGCAGCACCATGCGTCCGCTGAGCGCCGCGCTGATCCACTCGGCCGGTTGGCCGACATGTTCGGGTCGTTCGAGCAGCGCCGCCAGTTCGTCGCGATTGGCAGGATCGTCGCACCACGCCGCCGCCTGCGACACCGCGACCAGCAGCCGGTCGACGGTGTCGGCATTGTCCTCCATCCAGCCGGTGCGCATCGCGAGCACCTTCTCGACCCCGCGCTTCCAGATATCGACTCCCGCGGCGACGATCTCGCCTACCCCTTCGCCCACCGCGACGCTGTTCCACGGCTCACCCGCGATGAACCCGTCGATCTCGCCGAGCCGCAGCGCCTCGCCCATGAACGAAGGCGGCAGCACGCGCAGCTGGACATCGCGATCGGGATCGACGCCGGCATAGCCGAGCCAGTAGCGCAGCATCAGCGCGTGGCTCGAGAAGCGGTGGACCACGCCGATCACCGGCTTGCGCTTATACAGCCCGATCGCATTGGCGAAGTCGTGCGCCACCGCCTCGGGATCGCGCACGCGCCTTGCCGGATCGGGGTCGAGCGCCTCGGCGAAGGCGCTCGCCATCACCAGCGCATTGCCGTTGACGTTGAGCTTGAACGGTGCCGAAATCGCCGCGGGATGCTGGCTGAGCCCGAGATTGACCGCGATCGCCAGCGGCGCGAGCATGTGCGCCGCCTGGACCTGACCATAGACCAGCCGGTCGCGCAGCGTGGCCCAGGAAGTGGTGCGTACCAGACTGAGGTCGATCCCCTGCGCCGCCGCAAAGCCCTTAGCGCGGGCGACCACCAAGGGTGCACTATCGGTCAGCGGCAGGAAGGCTATGGATAGCGGCGTCATTACATGCCCCCCAACAGGCTATGGGCGGTGATCAGCGCCTCGCCGACCTCGGCAATGCGCTTGTTCTGACGCATCGCGGTTGAGCGGAGCAGCGCATAGGCATCGGGCTCGGACAGACTGCGCGTCTGCATCAATATCGCCTTGGCGCGATCGATCGTCTTGCGGTCGGCCAGCGCGGTGCGTGCCTCGTCCAGCTCGGCCTGCATCCGGGCAAAGGCATTGAAACGGCGGATCGCAAGGTCGAGGATCGGCTTGACCCGGTCCTTGCGCAGGCCGTCGACGACATAGGCCGAGACACCCGCATCGATCGCCGCGCCGATCATCGTCTCGTCGGACTGGTCGACGAACATCGCGATTGGCCGCGCCAGCGCACGGCTCACCGCGAGCATCTCCTCGAGCGTGTCGCGGCTCGGGCTGCCCAGGTCCATCAGCACGACGTCGGGCGCCATCCGCTCCATTTTGGCGACGAACGCGCCCTGCGGCGGCACGACGTGGATGTCGTCATAGCCGGCGTCGCGCAGCCCTTCCTCGAGAACGGTCGCGCGCAAGCCGCTGTCGTCGACGATCACGATCCGCACGTGCGCGCTTCCTCCGCAGCCCGGGTCAATCGTCGATCGAGCGCTTGTAGGTTTCGGGCAGCAGGAACAGCCCGACGATTAGGGTCACGATCGCTGCAATCACCGGATACCAGAGCCCGTAATAGATATCCCCTGTCGCCGCGACCATCGCGAATGCCGTCGCCGGCAGGAACCCGCCGAACCAGCCGTTGCCGATATGATAAGGCAGCGACATCGAGGTGTAGCGAATCCGGCTGGGGAAGAGCTCGACCAGCATCGCTGCGATCGGGCCGTAGACCATCGTCACCAGCAGGACGAGGGCGGTCAGCACCGCGACGACCAGCGGCTGGTTGATCGTGGCCGGATCTGCCTTGGCGGGGTAGCCCGCCCCCGCCAGCGCCGCCTTCGCGGCATCCTGGAAATCCGCAATCCCGACGGCCGCGGCGGCGCTGTCGGTCAAGACATCCTTTCGCGGGTCGTAGACCGGGACCTGCGTCGCGCCGATACGGATGACGGCGGTCGTCCCGGCCGGTGCTGCGAGGTTGCGATAGGCGACGCCCTGCTTGGCGAGGAAGGCCTTGGCAATGTCGCAGCTCGAGCGGTCGAACTTGTTCTTGCCGATCGGGTCGAACTGGAACGAGCATTCGGCGGGGTCGGCGGCGACGCTCACAGGAGCGGTGCGCTGAGCATGCGCCAGCGCGGGATTGGCGGCTTCGGTCAGCAGTCCGAACAAGGGGAAATAGCTCGCCGCCGCGATCGCGCAGCCCGCCAGGATGATTGGCTTGCGCCCGATCCGGTCGCTCAGCCAGCCGAAGAACACGAAGAACGGCGTACCGATTGCCAGCGCGATCGCGATCAGGATGTTGGTCGTCCAGCCATCGACCTTGAGCGTCTTTTCGAGGAAGAACAAAGCGTAGAATTGCCCGGTATACCAGACCACCGCCTGCCCGACGACCGCGCCGAACAGGGCGATCAGCACGATGCGAAGATTGCCCCAGCGACCGAACGCCTCGGTCAGCGGCGCCTTGGAGGTGGTGCCCTCCGCCTTCATCTTCTGGAACACCGGGCTCTCGTTGAGCTGAAGCCGGATCCACATCGACACGCCGAGCAGCACGATCGAGACGAGGAACGGCACGCGCCAGCCCCAGTCGGCAAAGGCCTCCTCGCCGATGATCCAGCGCGTGCCGATCACGACGAGCAAAGCCGCGAACAGCCCCAGCGTCGCAGTGGTCTGGATCCAGCTGGTATAGAGCCCGCGCTTGTTATCGGGAGCATGCTCGGCGACATAGGTCGCGGCGCCGCCATATTCGCCGCCGAGCGCAAGCCCCTGCGCCAGCCGCAGTACGATCAGCACTACCGGCGCGGCGACGCCGATCGACGCGTAGCTCGGCAGCAGCCCGACGGTGAAGGTGGACAGGCCCATGATCGCCATCGTGACGAGGAAGGTGTTCTTGCGGCCGACGAGATCGCCGATCCGCCCGAAGACGAGCGCGCCGAACGGGCGCACCGCGAACCCCGCGGCAAAGGCGGCGAGCGCGAAGATGAACCCGGTGGTCTCGTTGACTCCCGAGAAGAACTTGGCCGAGATGATCGTCGCGAGCAGCCCGTAAAGGTAGAAATCATACCATTCGAACACGGTGCCCAGCGACGAGGCGGCGATCACCAATTTCTCGTTCTGCGTCGCCTGATGATGGTCGGGCTGCCCCGCGCGCTCGGCCATGAATCGCTCCCCTCTCGTTAGCGCTACCCAACCACATGCCGGCGCGGCTGCAAACCCCTCGCGCTTCACAGCGGCGGCGCATCGTTCTAAACAGCGCGGATGATCGACCGCTTCTTCCTGTCTCACCCGCGCAGCGTCGGCGAGAGCTATGGCGAGCACGCAGCAACCGCCGCGCGCTTCGGCTTCACGATGATCGTCGGCGGTGCCGCCTGCCTGGTCCACGCAGTGCTGCCCAATTTGTTCGTCCGCACCGCGAGCGACACGGTCAAGCGGCTCTACGGCCAGATGAAGGCGCGCCAGCCCGCCTTCTCGCAGGAGCGCCCGGCGTTCCAGCAGCCCGAGTGGCAGATCGAATACGAAATCTAGCCGCGTGATCGAGCACGTCGCCATCATCGGCGCGGGGTTTTCGGGGACGCTGCAGGCGATCAACCTGCTCCGCCACGACGGCCCGCGCGCCACGCTGATCGAGCGCGCGCCGGTCGCCGGGACCGGGCTCGCTTATGGCGCCGCGCATCCGAGTCATGTGCTCAACGTCCGCGCCGGCAATATGAGCGCGTTTCCCGACGATCCGGCGCACTTCGTCCGCTGGCTCGAGGGGCGCGGCGTCGCCGATGCGCCCACCGCCTTCATCCCGCGCGTCACCTATGGCGAATATCTGCGCGAACTGCTCGAAGCCGCACTCAAGGATCCCAGCGGACGGCTCACCCTGCTCCGCGACGAAGTGCAGGACGTTGCGCTGGATGGCGGGGTGCAGGTCCGTCTCCGCGATTGCACCCTCGAGGCCGATGCAGCCGTGCTCGCCGTCGGCAACTTGCCCCCGCACGATCCCCCCGGGCTCGATCCCGCCGGGCTCTCCGCCGAACGCTACAAGGGCGATCCGTGGCATGCCTCGGTTCCCGAGAACCTGACCGCGGACGATACCGTCCTCGTCATCGGCACCGGGCTGACGATGATCGATGTCGTCCTGCTGCTCGACGCGCGCGGCTTCAAGGGGCGGATCGTCGCGCTGTCGCGTCGCGGGCTGCTCCCGCGATCGCATGCGCCGGGGAGCGATTGGCAGAAGATTTCGGAGCGCCCCGCCACCACCGCCTCGCGCCTGCTCCAGTCGGTCCGCGCGCGCGGCGATGCCGTCGGCTGGCGCAACGCGGTCGACGAGCTTCGCCCCTTCACCCAGGCGATGTGGGGCAATGCCAGCGAGGCCGAGCGCGCGCGCTTCCTCCGCCACCTCCGCCCCTGGTGGGACGTCCACCGCCACCGCCTCGCGCCCGAAGTTCACGCGCGGCTGAACGCAGTGATCGCGCGCGGCCAGCTCGAAGTGATCGCCGGCAAGACGCTCGGCTTCGACGAGCAGGCCGACGGGATCGAGGTGCGCTTCCGCCGCCGCGGCACCGACAGTGCCGAGACGCTGCTCGCCCAGCGCATCGTCAATTGCACCGGCCCGCTCGGCGATCTCGCCCGCACCGAGGAGCCCTTGCTCCAGAAGCTAGCCGCGCGCGGGCTAATCCGCCCCGACGCCGCGCATCTCGGCATCGATGTCGACAATCAGGGCCAGACCATCGCCGCCGACGGGCGTGCCAATCCCGACCTCTACGCGCTCGGCCCGATGACGCGCGGCGCCTTCTGGGAGATCGTCGCGGTCCCCGACATTCGCACTCAGACCTGGAACGTCGCCCGCCGCCTCTCCAACGCGCATTGGGTGGGGGGCGAAGGGCTTTAGCGGAACGTGACGAACATCGCCTACAGCGCGTCCTTCGCACGATAGTATCAATTGACACTATTTGCCTTGCGGCGTATTTCCGCCGCATGACCGATCCCGCAAACCCGCGCCATAATCCTCTGGGCCTCAACGGCTTCGAGTTCGTCGAATTCACGTCGCCCGATCCCGAGGCGATGGCGCGCCAGTTCGAGCAGATGGGCTTCGTCGCCAGCCACCGGCACCCGCGGAAGAATATCACCCGCTACAAGCAGGGCCGCATCAACCTGATGCTCAACCGTGACGAGACCGGGCGCGTCGCCGAATTCCGCGCCGCGCACGGCCCCTCGGCCAGCGCGATGGCCTTCCGCGTCGCCGACCCGGCCAAGGCGATGGAATGGGCGCTGGCGCATGGCGGCGAGGCCACCCAAGAAGACGATACCGTCATCCAGGGCATCGGCGGATCCTACCTCTATTTCATCCAGGACGGCGCCGACCTCTATGCCGATTGGCAGGAAGTCCCCGGCTGGCAGCAGGCCGAGGCCGAGAACAATGTCGGGCTCGACCTGCTCGACCATCTCACCCACAATGTCCGCCGCGGCCAGATGCGGGTGTGGTCGGAGTTCTACAAGACGCTCTTCGGCTTCGAGGAGCAGAAATATTTCGACATCAAGGGCCAGGCCACCGGGCTATTCAGCCAGGCGATGATCGCGCCCGACAAGGCGATCCGCATCCCGCTCAACGAGAGCCAGGACGACAACAGCCAGATCGAGGAATTCATCCGCGAATATCAGGGCGAGGGCATCCAGCACCTCGCGCTGACGACCGAGGATATCTACGACACGGTGGAGCGCCTGCGTGCCCGCGGCGTCAAGCTGCAGGACACGATCGAAACCTATTTCGAGCTGATCGACAAGCGCGTCCCCGGCCACGGCGAGGACGTCGAGCGGCTGCGCAAGAACCGCATCCTGATCGACGGCTCGGTCGAGCGCGGCGAGGGGCTGCTGCTGCAGATCTTCACCGAGAACATGTTCGGCCCGATCTTCTTCGAGATCATCCAGCGCAAGGGCAATGAAGGCTTCGGCAACGGCAATTTCCAGGCGTTATTCGAGAGCATCGAGCTCGACCAGATCCGCCGCGGGGTGATCAAGGTCGACGCATAGGTTCGGAGAGGGAGGCCGGGGAAGCGTCGCTGCCTATGCGGCGCTCACCCCGGCCCATTCAGGCGAGCGCGAGGTCGCGCTGCCCCTCCGACACGCCCTCGCGGAAGCGCGCCTCGTCGAGGATGCCCTCGCGCTTGGCGACGATCACCGGCACCAGCATCTGCCCTGCGACATTGGTCGCCGTCCGGCCCATGTCGAGGATCGGATCGATCGCGAGCAGCAGCCCGACGCCGTCCAGCGGCAGCCCCAAGGTCGACAGGGTCAGCGTGAGCATCACCGTCGCGCCGGTCAGCCCGGCGGTTGCGGCCGAGCCCAGCACCGAGACGAACGCGATCAGCGCATACTGCTGCAACCCGAGCGGTATTCCGTAGAATTGCGCGACGAAGATCGCCGAGATCGCCGGATAGATCGCCGCGCAGCCGTCCATCTTGGTAGTCGCGCCGAGCGGCACCGCGAAGGCGGCATAGGCGCGCGACACGCCGAGCGCGCGCTCGGTCCGCTCCTCGGTAACGGGCAGCGTGCCGACCGACGAGCGCGACACGAAGCCGAGCTGGATCGCCGGCCAGGCCGAGGCGAAGAATCGCAACGGGCTCAGCCCGTGCGCGGCGAGCAGGACCGGATAGACCAGGAACAGCACCAGCGCGAGGCCGAGATAGACCGCGCCGGCATAGGTGCCGAGCGCGGCGAGCGACTCCCAGCCGTAACGGACCACCGCGTCGCCGATCAGCGCGGCGGTGCCGATCGGGGTGAGGCGGATCACCCAGCGCAGCAGCAGCCGGAAGACCGCGAGCGCCGAGCCGTTGAAGTCGAGGAAGCGATGCCCCGCCTCGCCTGCCCGCACCGCCGCCGCGCCGATTGCCACGGCGAGCACGATGATCTGGAGGACGTTGAACGACAGCGAGGTGCTGGCCGCCCCTTCGGAAAGCTTGGTCGATGCGGCGATGCCGAGGAAGTTGGCGGGGACCAGCCCCTTGAGGAAATCGAGCCAGCTGCCGGTGCTCGACGGCGCCGCGGCGGCGCTGGCGGCCACCGCGCTATGATGCCCCGGCTGGAGGACGAGCCCGAGCGTGATGCCGATCGCCACCGCGATCCCCGCGGTGATCGCGAACCACAAAAGCGTGCGCACCACCAGCCGGGCGGCGTTGTTCAAGTCGCGCAGCGCCGCGATCGACGCGACGATCGCAGTGAACACCAGGGGCGGCACCAGCAGCTTGAGGAGCTGGACGAAGATCTGGCCGACCGTCTGCAACCCCTGGGCGAGGCCGTTCGCGGTCTCGCCGTCGCTGCCGATCGTCCGTGCCGCCAATCCCAGCGCCAGCCCGGCGACCATGCCGATCGCGACCTGCATGCCGAAGCCCGGCAGCGGGAAGCGCCGCGGTTCGGCAATATGGGTGGCCATTGGTTACGACTCCGGAATTAAACCTACTAATTACGTAGGAATTGTCGGGCCGTCCCGAAAGCAAGTTTAGGTTCGCGTGCTGAAAGCCAGCGCGCGGCAGTTGGTAACATTTGACACTTTATCCGCCGCGCGACACAGAGGCGGCCTGGAGAGCGAAGCGATGACCGACTATTTTCCCGGCTTCGGCAACCATGTTTCGACCGAGGCGGTCGCCGGCGCGCTGCCGGTCGGCCGCAACTCGCCGCAACGGCCTGCCTTCGGCCTCTATGCCGAGCAGCTCTCCGGCACCGCCTTCACGGCGCCGCGCCACGAGAATCGCCGCTCCTGGCTCTATCGTCTCCGCCCTAGCGCCGAGCATCCCCCTTATGCGCGTTACCAGGGCGCGCCGAACTTCGCCCCCGGCACGGTCGACGCCCCTTTGCCCCCCAACCGCCTGCGCTGGGACCCCATCGAAGCGCCCGCCCGCGGCACCGACCTGATCGACGGCATGACGACGATGCTGGCCAATCGCGACCCCGCCGATCTCGAGGGTGTCGCGGTGCATGTCTACGCGGCGAACAAGGACATGAACGACCGCGTCTTCGTCGACGCCGATGGCGAACTGCTGTTCATCCCCCAGGCCGGCCGCCTCCAGCTTCTCACCGAGCTCGGCCGCGTCGACATTGCCCCCGGCAAGATCGCGCTGATCCCGCGCGGCGTGAAGTTCCGCGCGCTGCTCCCCGACGGCGAGGCGCGCGGCTATGTCGCCGAGAATCACGGCGCGCTGTTCCGCCTCCCCGATCTCGGCCCGATCGGCGCCAACGGCCTCGCCAATCCGCGCGATTTCGAGACCCCCGCCGCGTGGTTCGAGGATCGCGACGAAGCGACCGAGATTGTGCAGAAGTCGTTGGGAAGCCTGTGGACAACCACGCTCGACCATAGCCCGCTCGACGTCGTCGCCTGGCACGGCAATCTCGCGCCATGGCGCTACGATCTCGCCCGCTTCAACACGATCAACACGGTGAGCTTCGATCATCCCGATCCGTCGATCTTCACCGTGCTGACCTCGCCGAGCGACGTGCCGGGCCGTGCCAATGCCGATTTCGTGATCTTCCCGCCGCGCTGGATGGTCGCCGAGGACAGCTTCCGCCCGCCCTGGTTCCACCGCAATGTGATGAGCGAGGCGATGGGGCTGATCACCGGCGCCTATGACGCCAAGGCCGAGGGCTTCGCGCCCGGCGGGCTCTCCTTGCACAACCTCATGGCCGGCCACGGCCCCGACCTCGCCAGCTGGGAAGCCGCGAGCAACGCCGCACTCAAGCCGCACAAGATCGCCGGCACGATGGCGTTCATGGTCGAGACCTGCTGGCCGTATCGCCCGACGCAATATGCGCTGGATCGGGCGCAGCCGGACTATGACGCGGCGTGGAAGGGGTTTCCGAAGGCGGTGTTGCCTTGATCCTCCCCGGCACGGGGAGGTGGCAGCGCGAAGCGCTGACGGAGGGGGCTCTCCACCAGCGATATCCCAGGTGGCACGCCCCCTCCACCATGCTGCGCATGGTCCCCCTCCCCGTTCCGGGGAGGATCTAGTGAACCGCCTTACCGCGACCCCCGCCGGCGTGACCCTCGGCCCGCTCGCCCTGATCCCCGACAATTCCGCGCGCAACTTCGTCCTCGAACTCCGCGCCGGTCGCTTCCACGGCTTCGTCGTCCGCAAGGGCGAGTCGGTCCATGGCTATGTCGACCTTTGCGCGCATATGGCCCTCCCGCTCGCGCAGGAACTCGACGCCTATCTCACGCCCGACGCCGGCCTGATCCAGTGCAGCTGGCACGGCGCGCTCTATCGAATCGAGGACGGCGAATGCGTCGGCGGCCCGTGCGTGGGCGCGCGGCTGCGCCCCTGGCCGGTGACCGTCGCCGAGGGCATGATCGTCACTGCCTGACCGCTTGCGATCCCGCGCGGAATCGGCGAAAAGCGGCGCAAATAGGACAGCATTGCTGACACGTCCTCAAGGAGAGGCAGGATGGACCCTACGCTCGATTTCGGCCTCGGCGACACCGCCGACATGATCCGCGACACCACCGCGCGTTTCGCCAAGGAGCGGATCGAACCGCTCGCCGCGAAGATCGACGCCGAGGACTGGTTCCCCCGCGAGCTCTGGCCGGCGATGGGCGAGCTCGGGCTGCACGGCATCACCGTCGAGGAGGAATTTGGCGGGCTCGGGCTCGGCTATCTCGAGCATGTCATCGCCTGCGAGGAAGTCAGCCGTGCCTCGGCGTCGATCGGGCTCAGCTACGGCGCGCATTCGAACCTGTGCATCAACCAGATCCGCCGCTGGGCCAATGACGAGCAGAAGGCCAAGTATCTGCCCAAGCTGATCTCGGGCGAGCATGTCGGCAGCCTGGCGATGTCCGAGGCAGGCGCCGGCTCCGACGTCGTCTCGATGAAGCTGCGCGCCGAGAAAACTGACCGCGGCTATGTCCTCAACGGCACCAAATTCTGGATCACCAACGCGGCTTATGCCGACACGCTCGTCGTCTATGCCAAGACCGGCGAGGGATCGCGCGGGATCACCACCTTCCTGATCGAGAAGGACATGCCGGGCTTCTCGATCGGCCAGAAGATCGACAAGATGGGGATGCGCGGCTCGCCCACCGCCGAGCTCGTGTTCAACGACTGCGAGGTTTCCGAGGAGCAGGTGATAGGCCCGCTCAACGGCGGCGTCGGCATGCTGATGTCGGGCCTCGATTATGAGCGCACCGTGCTCGCCGGCATCCAGCTCGGGATCATGCAGGCGTGCCTCGACGTGGTCCTCCCCTATCTGCGCGAGCGCAAGCAGTTCGGCCAGCCGATCGGGCATTTCCAGCTGATGCAGGCCAAGGTGGCTGACATGTACGTCGCGCTCAATTCGGCGCGGGCGTACGTCTATACCGTCGCCAAGAATTGCGACGCCGGCCGGACGACGCGGTTCGATGCGGCGGGCGCGATCCTGCTCGCCTCGGAGAATGCGGTGCGCGTGTCGCTCGAGGCGATCCAGGCGTTGGGCGGCGCCGGCTATACCAAGGATTGGCCGGTCGAACGCTTCGCCCGCGACGCCAAGCTGCTCGATATCGGCGCCGGGACCAACGAGATCCGGCGGATGCTGATCGGCCGGGAATTGGTGGGGGGCTGAGCAAGAAAAGCCCCTCCCCTTCAGGGGAGGGGCTTTTCT